>JAQBQC010000291.1 GCA_028287205.1 Gemmatimonadota bacterium | reverse complement strand
GATAGCCGGGGTCGTCGCGCATGTAGCCGACGCTGAAGATGTGGATCAGCGTGCCCACGCCCGTGATCACCAGCACCATGACCATCGCGAGCTGGTCGACCTGGAACGCCCACGAGATCTTGAGGTCGCCCGTGACCATCCAGTCGAAGAACGTCCGCACGTAGGGCGTGTTGATCTCGCCTGCGCCCGCCATCGCCATGAAGATCGCGACCGCGAGTCCGAACGAGAGCGCGAGCACCAGGGGGCCGACGATGCTCACCAAGCCAGCGTATCGATGCCTGGCGATCGCGTGGTGATCGTCGCCGGGTGCTCCCGCCTGCTCGGCGTGATCCACGGCGTGCGCACCAGCAGCCGCGCCGTGATCGTCTCCGTGCCCCGCCGCTGACGGATCACTCGGCCCCGGCTTGTACGCCGGAATGAGCGAGAGTGCGCCGTTTACCAGAAATCCGGCGAGGGGAATGAGTGGAAGCAGGCCAACGTATCGCGCGGCCGTCGCCGCGAGCGGGTGCGTGTCGACGGCGGCCAGGTCCTGAAGCATCAGCCTTTCAACAGATTGATGTTGCGAAGGTCCACCGATTTATGGTGGCGAAAGATCGAGATGATGATCGCCAGCCCAACCGCCGCTTCTGCCGCTGCGATCGTCATTACGAAGAGCACGAACACCTGCCCGTTCGCCGACCCGTGCAGGCGAGACAGCGCGATGAACGAGAGGTTCACGGCGTTGAGCATGAGCTCCACGCACATGAAGATGATGATCGCATTGCGTCGAGTGAGCACGCCGACGACGCCAATGGTGAACAGCACGGCGGAGAAGAAGAGCGCTTCAGCGATCATGAGACGTTCGGACCTCGCTTGGCCAGAACCACCGCGCCCACCACGGCCACGAGCAGCACCACACTCGTCACCTCGAAGGGAAGCAGGTACTGGTGGAAGAGCGGTGCCGACACGGGGTTCACGACGTTCGTCTGATCGCTCACCGCCTGCGTGAGCTGCGGAAAGCGAATGCGGCTGAGCGCGACGAGCTCGGCGAGCATCGCGAGCCCGACCAATCCCGCGGTGAGCCGTCCGCCAAGACCGCGAATGTCCGAGACATCGGAGGCCTGACCGAGATTGAGCAGCATGACGACGAAGAGGAACACGACCATGATGGCGCCGGCGTACACGAGCACCTGTACCGCTCCGATGAACTGCGCATCGAGCATCACGTACAGCGCCGAGAGACAGAACATCGTGTTGACGAGCCACAACGCCGCCGCGACGGGACTCTTGCGCGTCACGAACGCCACCGCCGATGCAATCGCGATGAGCCCGAAGAGATAGAAATGGAAGGTGTAGAGGAGCGTGTTCATTCGCCTTTCGGATCCGCGGGGTCCCAAAGCTCGCTCACCGGATGCGTCTGCGACGTCAGGCGCTCGAGATCGTACACGAATCCTTCCCGGCTGTATTCGGAGTTTTCGTAGTGCCGTCCCACGTGAATCGCTTCCTCCGGGCAGACTTCCTGGCAATAGCCGCAGAAGATGCAGCGGAACTCATCGATCTCGTAGACCAGCGGATAACGATTTCCCTCTTCATCCTCGCCGGGCACGAGCTTGATGCAGTTGGCCGGGCAGATCTGTGGGCAGAGACCGCACGCGACGCACTTCGCCTTTCCGGTCTCGTCCGTGAGCATGCGGTGCGTGCCACGCCACCGCGGCGAGAGCGCCCACTTCACCTCCGGATACTGCTCCGTCTTCTTGTGCGGATTCATCATGTGCTTGAAGGTCAGCGCCATTCCGCTGAGCATTGCGCGTACGTAGCTGGCGTCAGCCACCGGACGCGTGAGCACCTTCACCTGGATCGCCATCTCAATCTCCCTGGCTTGCGGCAAGCGAACGGCCGGCGCTCATCGCGCGCAACCGCGCGATCTGGATCGGCGACAGCCGCGAGTACGCAGGACTGATGATCCGTCCGCGATCGAGGATCACGAACACGAGCACCGCGAGCACGAGGTTCAAGACTCCGAGCGCTGCCCAGAACGGCGACACGCCGAACCACTGCACGCTGCGCGGAACGCCGAGCATGTCGAGCACGAGGATCGCGCCACCGGTGATCACGATGTAGGCGAGCGCCAGCGGCAGCATGAACTTCCAGCCCAGGCTCATGAGCTGGTCGTACCGGAAGCGTGGCAGCGTCCAGCGGATCCACATGTAGAGGAACAGGAAGAACAGCAGCTTCGCGAAGAAGAAGCCGAGCGTCAGCGCGAACTTGAGCAACGTCCACGGCGGCGTGTTGTCCCACTGCGTGCCCGGGATGTCCCAGCCGCCGAAGAACAACGTCACCATGAGCGCGCTCGCCGTCACCATGTTCGAGTACTCGGCGATGAAGAACATCGAAAACTTCATCGCGCTGTATTTGGTGTGGTAGCCGGCGATGAGCTCCGACTCGGCTTCCGGAAGATCGAATGGCAGGCGGTTCGTCTCGGCGAACGCGGCGACGCAGAAGATGAAGAATCCGATGAGGAGCGGGAATACATTCCACCCCATCGCCTGCTGCTGATGCACGATCGCATTGAGCGACACGTTGCCCGACAGCAGCAGTACCGCGACCGCGGCCATCCCCATCGAGATCTCGTAGCTGACCATCTGTGCGCTCGAGCGCAGTCCGCCGAGCAGCGAATACTTGTTGTTCGACGACCAGCCCGCGAGCACGATGCCGTACACGCCCAGCGACGAGATCGCGAGAATGTAGA
>JAQBQC010000289.1 GCA_028287205.1 Gemmatimonadota bacterium | reverse complement strand
TGCGAGGTCAACGCCGCGACATCGGAAGAGACAGGCGTGACATACGATCCGACATCCGCGATCGGCGCGCCGATCGTCGCGATCTGAAACGTGACCGCGCTGCGGGCAACTACGCTGAGGCCCGTAGGGATCGCCGCGAGCTCCGCCACGACCGAAAGTCCGAGCGCCGCGATGTACGCGATCTGCGCGGCGACCGTCGCGATCGCCGAGGCGACCGGAGAGATTTGAGACACGACAAGCGGGAGCGCCGCCGCGATCTCTCGCACTAGGTGATCGGCTGCAATAGCCCCCACCCTCGAAGCCCGGCCACGAGCGCCGGGCTTCGTCGCGTTCGACGCTTCGCATCGCTTGTGATCCCTTCCCACGACCCGCATCTTCCGACGCATGATCGAGAGTCTCCGCACACGCGTCGTGCACAAGGTCCCCGATCGCGTCCGGTTCGCCGGACGCGTGCTCCTGCTCACGGAAGACCCTGCACTGCTCCATCGCCAGCTCGCCGGCGAAGATCTGCCCTTTGATCCGTCGGCCCCGACGGGATCGCCGACCCATCCGAAGCTGCGGGACAACATCTCGACGGACGAGATCACGCCCGCCTACATCTGCTACTACTTCGACGACACACTCGGGCAATTCCCCTACCTGGGTCTCAAGGCCGGTGAGGAATTCCCGCTTGTGCGCGGTTCGGTGCGGGCGGGCGGCTTCGTGGCGAGCGTCGCCGGCACGAGGCGCGGCAAGGGCTCCTCGCGCGAGGCGTCGCCGTATGCGGAGATGCACGCGGGGATTCGTATCGTCATCGCGGAAAGCATCGAGCGCATCTACCGGGAGAACTGCCAGAACCTCGGCGTTTTCACGAGTACCGATTTCACGCTCGTCCAGCGCATTCGGGACGGTGAGGAGATCGCGCTCGAGGAGCTGACGCGGGGTGAAGGCGGGATCTCGCGCGGCATCGTCGAGTACGGCGGCCTGTTCAACTACAACGTCGCCAGGCTTCAGGGGCTGGTCGAGGTTCCCGTGGTGACGACGCCGAAGCGCCCGATGACGATCGCGGAGAAGATCTTCGCGCGGCATTGGGTGCTCGATGCGGCCAAGGAAAAAGTCGGCATTCCCGCGGTGCAACCGGGCGATCAGGGCTTCGTGCGCACGGACATTCGCTTCAGCCACGAATACGTGACGCCGATGGCGGCGATCTTCTTCGAGGAGCTCGTCGGCAAGGACGAGCCGGTGAACGATCCCGCCTCCGTGTTCTTCTTCCGCGACCATCTCACCTTCCTGTCGCAGGTGATGCGGCCCGAGCATGTGGAGATGGGGCTGCTCGATGTCGCGAACCAGCTCGAGGCGAAGCAGCGGATTTTCGCGGGCGAGAAGGGGATCAAGCTGTACGGCGAGCTCGACCGGCTGAACCTGCACGGCGCGCTGTCGGCCCAGGGCTCCGAGGCGATCTGCCATTCGAAGATTCTCGAGGCGCACGCGGAGCCCGGTCAGATCATCATCGGCTCGGATTCGCACACGCCCCACGCGGGCGCCGTTGGCTGCATCGCGTTCGGCGTGGGCACCACGGCGATCTTCAACTCGTGGATCACGAAGGACGTGCGCGTCGAGGTGCCGCCGACGTTTCGCGTGACGCTGCGCGGAAAGAAGCCGCGCAATGTGACCGCGAAGGATTTCATGCTGGAGATCCTGCGTCATCCCTACATCAAGGGCGGCTCCGCGATTGGACAGATCATCGAGTACGCCGGCGACGCGGTGGCATCGCTGTCGGTGGACGAGCGCGCGACGATGACGAACATGGCGGCGGAAGTCGGCGCATTCACGGGGATCATCGCGCCCGATGAAAAGACGGTGGAGTACCTGGTGGCGCAGCGCGGCCTGACGGCCGACGCCGCACGTGCGCTCTGCGAGGGCCTCTACTCCGACGATGGCGCGGCGTACGTGCAGGAGATCGAGATCGATGCGGAGTCCATCCGTCCGATGATCGCGCTCCCGGGCGATCCGGGGAACGGGATCTACATCGATGACATGCGGGGCGACGTGAAGATCGACATCGCGTACGCGGGCTCGTGCACCGCGGGCAAGAAGGACGACATGGACATGTACGCGAAGGTGTTCAGCGAGGCGCTCGAGCGCGGAGAAAAAGTCGCGGAAGGCGTGCGCTGCTTCATCCAGTGCGGTTCGCAGGAAGTATTCGCCTACTGCCGCGCGCAGGGCTACGACGAGGTGTTTGCAGCGGTCGGGGCGACGCTGATCGAGCCGTCGTGCGGTGCGTGCATCAACGCGGGGCCCGGCATTTCGCGCACGCGCGAGGAGGTCACGATCTCCGCGATCAACCGCAACTTCCCGGGGCGCTCCGGACCGGGACAGCTCTATCTTGCGTCGCCATATACGGTGGCCGCTTCCGCGATTGCCGGGCGCATCGTCGCGTGGGATGCGGATGCCCGCCAGCTCGCGCATGCATAGTTCGACCACGGGCCGCCAACTGGCGTGCCCGTGTCTGTACGAGTCACGACTTCCCCATGCGCGGTGAATTCGTCGATGTCGGCGGCGTTCGCCTCTATTACTACGCAGCTGGCAACGGCGGCGGGGGCGAGCCGATCATCTTCCTGCACGGATTTCCGACCTCCTCGCACATCTGGCGCGACGTGGTGCCGCTCGTGCCGTCGGGGCATCGCGTTGTCGTCGTCGATCTCCTTGGCTATGGACGCAGCGATCGTCCCGAGGGTCGTGAGCTCAGCATCAAGGCGCATGCGGAGCGCGTGCTCGCGTTGCTCGACGTGCTGCGCATTTCGTTCGCGACCGTCATCGGCCACGACCTCGGCGGCGGCATCGCGCAGTATCTGGCGGTGCGGCATCCCACGCGCGTCGCGCGCCTCGGGCTCGTCAGCTCCGTGGCATTCGACGAATGGCCGACGCGCGAGGTGCGGCTCGTCAAGGCGACGCTCCCGCTCACGCGCTATCTCCCGGCGATGTGGGTCGCGTCCGTGCTCCGCAGCGATCTCCTGCGCGGCTACTCCGATGCGCAGCGCGGCGGCCACTCGGTAGACATGTACATCCTTCCGTTCGAAGGCGCGGAAGGACGCGATACGCTGGTCGAGCATCTGGCGGCACTCGATCCCGACGAGACGGAAGCGCTCGCGCCGCGACTGAAGGACATCGTCGCACCGACGGCGATCATCACGGGCGCGCACGATCCCTTCCTCGGCATCGCGGTGGCCGAGCGGCTGCACGGATCGATCAAGGGTTCGACGCTCGAGGTGATCTCGGATGTGCGGCACTTCGTGCCCGAGGTCGCGCCTCAGCGCGTTGCGGACATGATCACCGACCTCGTCGCGCGATGACTTCGCGGCTGGAGACCTTTCGCGCGATGGTGGCGCAGCATCCTGACAACGTGCTCGCGAGATTCGGGCTGGCCAACGAGGCGCTGAAGGAAGGGCTCCACGCAGAGGCCGTGGAGCAGCTGCGCGCGTACCTCGCTGCGTATGACGACGAAGGAAACGGATTCGGGCGCCTTGCGCTCGCGCTCGAGAAGCTGGGCCGCGTGGACGAAGCGAAGGACGCGCTGCACGCGGGGATCGCGGCAGCGCGTCGATTCGGACATCCGAGCATGGCGGCGGAGTTCGAGGGGCGTCTCGAGGAGCTGGACGAGAGCTGAGCGCTACCGCAGCGCCGCCGTCGCCTTGTTCAATGCATCGGTTGCACTCTTGAAGCGCGTTGCGAGATCGTTCATCTCCGCCTGCGCGAGCGTCTGATCATCGGCGCGAGTCGCCTCGTTGATCGACGGGAAGACCATGTTCGAATAGCCGTTGTCCACATCCGCGGCATAGATGAGGTTCCGGAACCACGGACTCGTCTTCAGTCCCTGCGGGCTCGTGAGGGCGCGCTCCACGAGCATGAGCGAGGCATTGGTGCGCACGCTCATCGCCTTCGACGGCGCGCCCTTTGCCAGCACCGAGTCG
>JAQBQC010000218.1 GCA_028287205.1 Gemmatimonadota bacterium | reverse complement strand
GGGATTCTCGAGCAGCGCGCGCTCGATCTCGGCGACATCGAGGGCACGATCGGCCTCGACACCGATTCCGAGCACGAGTCGACCGCCGAGATACCGTGGACCACGATGCTCAGCACGTGGATCTGGGAGCGAATGCGCGGATATCCGGCCACGCGGGATCGGCGAGCCGCGCTCGAGAGCTACCTCGATTTCCGAATGGCGACGCCCACTCCTCCACCGCGTCGCCCGGGCTTCTCGTGACGACTCTGCGCTAATGCTCCCCGCTCAGCCTCGCCACCCGCTCCTTCGTGTCCTTCACGATCGGCTGCAACTCCGGATCCGCCGACTTCCATAGATCCAGCAACTTGGCGTAGTAGTCCCTCGCCTTTGCGCGATCGCCCTTCGCCTCGTACAGCTCCCCGAGCCTCTGGTACGTCGCAGCCAGATGATCGACGTCCGTGCGAACTCGAAAGGCGTCGCCCCTCGAGACATACTGCTCGTAGTACGCAAGCGCCGAATCGGGCTGACCGAGCTTCGCGAATGCCTGCGCGACCTCGAACGTGCCGCACAGCGCGCACACGTTCGTCACGCGCATCTGCTGAAAATTCTTCAGCGCTTCCTCAAAATGACCCTGGGCCAGCGCGATGTTTCCGAGCGCCTCATAACGGTCCGGGTCAACTTTCTGCATCATCGGAGGGACGCTGCGCGCATACTCGTCCATCAGGCTGCGCGCATCATCAACCTTGCCGCCGAGCGCATACGCAATCGCGAGCTGTGGATATTGGCGCTCCGTCGGATCGATGGGCCCGAAGGGATGCTTCGCGCGCGCCTCGGCCAGCGACGCGATCGCCTGGCTCACGCGTACCTGATGTCGAAGATCCATCTGCGCGAGCTGCGCGACACGACGAAAATACATCCCCATCGCGCCATTCGACTCGTCGATCGCCTCGGCATCCCGAATGTCGGCCTCGCTGCGCGCGAGGTGTCCCTGCGTGCCTTCGATGCTCGCCAGATCCCCCGCCGCGATGTCTTTCCAGAATGTCGTGCTCGCCGTCGCCACGCGCGCGCGCGCGCGGCGCTCCGCCTCCGCATAGTCATGTCGCCATGTAGGAGCCAACACACGGACGGCCTTCATGCTGGGATCGACGGGGGACTTGAGCTCCCACATGGCGAGCATACTGTCCGCACGCGGCAATTCTCCCTGCGCCGTCTGAGCAGCGATCGCGTTGAGCGGACAATTTGCGAACTGCCCCGTCGCGATGCATTTGACCGCGAGACTCTCCGCTTCTGCGAAGTGATGCTGCCCGAGCAGCAGGAGCGAGAGATTGTTGAGCGGTATGCTGTTGTCGGGATCGATCGCCAGCATCGCCCGGTACGCGGCGGCCGCCTTCGCAGGATCGAATTCCACCTGATCGGAATAGAAGGCGGTCGCCGCCTGCTTCTCGAGCTCCGACAGGTGGTCGCGATGACGGTACGCATGTGTGGCTGCATCAGCGACCTTCGCGTAGGGCGCACCGTGATTGGAGAGGACGACTGCCAATTTCCGCCACGCCATGGCGAAGCTCGAGTCGATCGTCGTCGCCTCCACTAGCAGCGGAATGGCGTCATCTTCGCGCCCCGCATCGGACAATCGGGCTGCCTGCGTGTACTTGCGCAGCGCCTCGAGCGATTGCGTGGTCACGTGCTCCAGCGGCTGATCCGCACGGATGGTCACGAGCGACTCACCAATCCGCTCACGCAGCGCCCGCGACAGCCGGTCGATCGCAGGAATCAGCTCGGCGTCGCTCGCGGCAGTCTCTCGAAGCGCAGTCAGCACGGAGCCATTCGCACTCGAGATCACCTTGGCCGATATCACATAGCTCTTCCCCACGGGATCGATCTCACCGGTGACGACCGCCGGAACGCCTTCCCGCTGCGCGAGCTCGCGCGCGACCACAGGTGTCAGCGTGGTCGTCGCCGGCCTTTGCATGCGCGTCAGCGCACTTCCTACCGCCTCACCATCAACGAGCTTCACCGTCTGCGACTGTGAGAGATCGACGCGAAGCGCCTCGGTGAGCGTCGGCCCCAGCGTCGAGTCGGGCGCACGGTTCTCGAACTCCGCCAAGAGAATCGGCTGCCGATCCTTGATCAGCCCCTTCGCCTGCAACGTGCCTATCGATCCGATGCCGAGCACACGCATGACCGTGTAGCCGCTCACGATCACCACGAGCGCGCCGAACGCGAGCCCGCCGCCGAGGATCGCCTTGCGCCATGTGAGATGCTTCGCCACGCCTGCCTCGGGCACGCGATACGTTCCCGTCGCCGCCGCCAGCACGCGCTCGCGCTCCTTGCGTCCCGTGACGAGCATGATCGGCAGTCCGATCGCGAGCAGCACCGCGGCGCCCGGCAACACCCAGTCCGGAAGTCCCAGCCGCTGGCGCAGCACGAACACCGCCGCGAGCACCGCGATCGATGCGAGCGCGAAAAGCACCGCGACGCGCACCGGATGCGCGCGCCTGAGCGCCGCCTCCGCCCCCGAGGTGAATGCCGCCGTCGCACCCGTGGGCGACATCCCGCCGCTGGGCGTCGCGATCGCCTGCAGCTGCGTCAGTATCTCGGCCGCAGTCTGCACGCGATCGGCGGGCTTCTTCTCGAGGCAGCGCATCACGAGCGTGTTGAGCGCCGGCGGTACCGACGTGCGCTGCCCGCTGAGCGGCGCAGGTGGCAGCGTCACGTGCGCAGCGAGCACCTGCTGCGGCGACATGCCGCTGAAAGGCGGACGTCCGCACAACATTTCGTACGCCATCGCGCCAACCGCGTAGAGATCCGCGCGATGATCGACGTGCGGGTCCGCGGCGGCCTGCTCCGGCGCCATATATGCCGGCGTGCCGAGCGCGACGCCGAGAGAGGTGAGGGATGACGAGCCGGTGGCCGCGCTCATCGCCTTCGCGACACCGAAGTCCGTGACCACGGCGTGCTGTCCCGAGATCAGAACGTTGTCGGGCTTGATGTCGCGGTGCACGACGCCGCGCGCGTGCGCGTACGCGAGCGCGTCCACGACATCGCGCAGCACGCGCACCGCATCGCCCACCGGCATCTCGCCCTCGCGCGCGAGCTTCGCGCGCAGCGACTCGCCCTCCACGAGCGGCATGGTATAGTAGAGGAGATCGCCGGACTGTCCTGCCGCGAGCACCGGCACGATGTGCGGATGCTGCAGCGACGCCGCGAGCTGGATCTCGCGCCGAAAGCGCTCGATGTTGACGCCGGCGGCCATCTCCGGAGGGAGCACCTTCACGACGACCTGCCGTCCGAGCGCCGTGTCCTGGGCAAGGAAGACGTGGGACATGCCCCCGCCACCGAGCTCGCGATCGATGCGGTATGCGTCACCCAGGACAGCCTGCAGCCGCTCCGCGAGGTCGGACATTGTGCGCCTAATGTAGGACACCAGACCTTCACACGCGAGAAATACGGGCGGCGACTCTTGCCGCACTCGTGTGCGACATGTCCCGCAGACCCTACAAAAGTCATTGACAACTGCTGCGGCCAACCTTTCTTTGTGGCGGCCGCGCATCGGAGATGTTGTCTCCTCGCGCGCGGTTCAAGCTCTCGGGCTTCCAACGCCCGCCGGAGCCGCGTAAACCGTCCCGGCGGGCCTCTGCCGTTTTCCCACTCCGGCGGTACTACGCTCGCGCATGGCACGGACGATGCGCCTAGGCCCCTTCAGCGGGGTTAACATTGTATCCATGGGCCGCCCGACGCAGTCCACGGAGTCAGTCAGGTAGTGCCGTGCGTTCCGGTCGTCGTCGAACTGTCCGTTTCAGGGGAGTAGATGCTGCCAGTTCCCAATCCGAAGGTCCTCTTCAAGTCCATGTCCGACGGAGCTGTTCTGTTCTCCACGGACAATGAGGTCTATTTCGGTCTCAATAGCGTCGGCGCGCGTGTCTGGGAGCTGCTGCCCCCGGTCTGCTCGACCTTCGACGAGATCTGTACGCGGCTCGGGGCCGAATACCCCGAGGTTTCGCGCTCCATCATCGAAGCCGACGTGAAGGAGCTGCTCGCCGATCTGACTGCGCACAAGCTCGTCGCCGTCCGCGTGGAGGGGCAGAATGACCAGTCGAGCGCGACCCGCGTTCCTGCGCAGGCTGGCAAGGCTTAGCGCCCGCGAGTGGCTCGACCTCGCTGAGGCGCAGCTCGAGCTCCTCGTCGCCCAGATCATCGTCGCCACTCGCCGCACCGGACAGCTCGTCTCCCGCGCTCCGCTCGATCCGTTCGGCGACGGAGACGCGCAGGTCATCTCCTCCGCGCCGAACGCCGATCCGCGTCCCGAGCAGCTCGCGCTCGCCATCGGACGCGCGGCCGAGCACGGCGTCTTTCGTCCGCTCTGTCTCGTTCGCGCCGTGGCCCTCAAGCGAATGCTCGACCGCCACGGCTACGACGGCGGCATCGTCAAGATCGGCGTGCGCATGAATCACGGTCGCTTCGCAGCGCACGCCTGGGTCGCATACGGCGCGCAGATCCTCGGCGACCAGGAGTGGCACGTGAAGTCGTTCGCGGAGCTGGACGAGATCAGTGTGATGGAACACGCGTGAGCGTCATTCTCGCCGTCATCGGCGACGAGAGCGCCGCATTCGACGACACCACAATTGGCCGCGCACTCACCTCGATGGGCGCATCGCGCGATGATCGCGTTTCGATCTGGCGCGGCGCGGGCGCGACGCTCGCCGTCGCACGACAGGGCTGGGAGATGTCGCCCTCGTTCTCCGGCGAGGCGCTCATCGTCACCGACGGGGAGATCGCCGTCGCAGCCGACGCGAGCATCTACTACCGCGAGGACCTGCGCGCGGCGCTCGCGCACGCGCACGTCGCCGCGACAGGACCCACCGCAAGCCACCTGATCCTCGCGGCCTATCGCGCGTGGGGCGCCGATTGCGCCGCACACCTCGAGGGCGATTTCGCATTCGTCGTGTGGGATGCGAAGGCTCGAACCGTCGTCGCCGCGCGCGACTTCTCGGGCAAGCGCACGCTCTATCATTCGCAGCGCGAAAGGGGCGCACTCGTGCTCTCATCCACTGCCGGCGGTGCGCTCGCGCTCCCGGGCGCGAACACTGCACTCAACCTGACCGTCATCGCCGAGACGGCGGCGGGGCTGTGGGGCGGGAGCGCCGAGACGTGCTACGAATCGGTGCGTGTGCTCCAGGGCGGGGAGACGCTCACGCGGATAAACGGCGCGGCGATGCGCCTGCATCGGCACTGGAGTCCGCCCGCGGCATCCACGCGCGACGCACCTCCGTTCGAGGAGGCCGCGATCGAGCTGCGCAGGCTCCTCGCACGCGCGGTCACGGAGCGGCTCGACACGGAAGGCGACACCAGCATCTGGCTGAGCGGCGGGTGGGACTCGCCCGCGGTGTTCGCCGCCGGCGCGAGCGCGCTCGATGCGAGTCACAGCTCGCGCAAGCTGCTCCCCGTGTCGATCAGCTATCCCGAAGGCGATCCGGGGCGCGAGGACGAGCTGATTCGAGAGATCGCCGCGCGCTGGAATGCGAACGTTCACTGGCTCGACATCCAGAACATCCCGTTCTTCGACAATCCTCTCGAGCGCGCGGCGCTGCGCGACGAGCCGTTCGCACACCCGTTCGAGATGTGGCATCGTTCCCTCGCCCGAGGCACCCGCGCAACGCATTCGCGCGTTGCTTTGGAGGGCGTTGGGGGCGATCAACTCTTCCAGGTGTCGGAGGTCTATCTCGCCGATCTCCTCCGAACGGGGCGCCTGGCGGAGCTCTCGCGTGAGTGGAAGGCGAAGGGAAAGTCGGGATCCGGCTTCCGGAATTTCTTTGGCTGGGCGATTCAGCCGAACCTTCCGCGCCCCGCACTCGCCGTCGCGCGCGCGCTTCGCGGAGGACGTCCGCTCCTCTCCTACCTCGAGCGCTCGCTCCCGCCCTGGATCGATTCGCGCTTCGCGCGTGCGCATTCGCTCGAGCAGCGCGATCGCATCCACGCCCCGCGCATCACGCGTGGATCACGTGCCGATCGTGAAACGGCCTGGTATCTGTCGCATCAATATTTCCCCCGCGTCTTCGGCGCGGTGTCGACGTTCGCGAAGGAAGAAGGCGTCGAGATTCGCTCTCCGCTCTACGACAGGCGCGTCATCGAGTTCGCGCTCACGCGTCCGCGCGAGGAGCGATCGTCGGGCGTGGAGACGAAGAAGCTGCTGCGCGCCTCGATGCGCGGACTTCTTCCGGACTCCAGTCTCGCCACGCGCGCCGCGCGCACGGGCGTCACCGGTGGCTACTTCTCGCGGTCGATGCGCGAGCATCTGCCCGCGATGGTCGACGCTTCATTTGATCACTCGCTCCTCGAGTCCGCTGGCGTGATCGATGCAATAGCATTTCGCCGTGCAGTGAGTGAGTACGCGCGAGGAGTGCAAAGTAATTTTTCAGTCGGCTTGTACTTTACGTTACAGTCGGAGATGTGGCTGCGATCACATGTAGCAATTGGTACATCGTCTGCACTAGAGAAATCGCCGGCGCTTCATGCGGCTGTCAGAGTGGAACAGTAGATTCCAGGACGACAAAAAACTGTACGAGAACAACGGCCATGACGGCCGTACTTCCGCCGAGCAAGCAGCTCGGTATCGCACGACACTTTAGGAGGGTCGGGTGTATCAGAAACCACGTGTGGAACGGTTCGGTTCGTTCCGCGAGTTGACCCAGGTCGGCTTCAACGGAACCACGGATGGATTCACCATCTGCGGTATCGGTACCGGCAATGAGCTGTGCGGAGGCCCAGGCGCGCCCCCGTGCCGCAACGGTTCGCCGGTAAGCATCAGCTAAGCTTCCGCACCGTTAGCACGTGGGAGAGTGTCGGGCGTTCCCGGCAGTCTCCCACGT
>JAQBQC010000200.1 GCA_028287205.1 Gemmatimonadota bacterium | reverse complement strand
CCGGAAGGCGAATAGCGTGGCGGAGTACTACCTCACCACCGCGATCGACTACGCCAACGGCGACCCCCATCTAGGCCACGCATTCGAGAAGATCGGCGCCGATGTCATCGCCCGCTATCACCGCATGCTCGGCGAGCAGGTGTGGTTCCTGATCGGGATGGACGAGCATGGCCAGAAGGTCGCGCAGACCGCGGCGGATCGCGGGCTCACGCCGCAGGCGCTCGTGGACGAGGTGGCGGAGACGTTCCAGGCGATGTGGCGCAGGCTCGGCATCTCGAACGATCAGTTCATCCGCACCACGGCGCCCGCGCACAAGCACGGCGTACAGGCGCTGATCGAGCGCATTTTCGAGCGCAGCCCGAGCGACTTCTACGAGAAGTCGTACGAGGGCTACTACTGCGTCGGATGCGAGTCGTTCAAGCAGGAGAACGAGATCGTCGACGGCCGCTGCGTGCTGCATCCGACACGTGTGCTGGAGTGGGTGGAGGAGCGGAACTGGTTCTTCCGGCTGAGCGCGTACCGGGACTTTCTGCTCGACCACTTCGCGAAACACGAAGACTTTCTCGAGCCAACCTCCCGGCGGAACGAGATTCTCAGTCTCCTGCAGCAGGGACTCGACGACGTATCGGCGAGTCGCGCGCGGCTCGCGTGGGGCGTGCCCTTCCCTCGCCCCACGAGCGACGGCGAGGTGCAGACGACGTACGTGTGGTTCGACGCGCTGCCGAACTATCTCACGGCTACGGGCTTTCCGGGCGCCGAGCCGCGCCAGCACTGGCCTGCGCAGCTGCACGTGATCGGCAAGGACATCACGCGCTTTCACTCCGTGATCTGGCCCGCGATGCTGCAGGCCGCGGGGCTTCCGCTCCCGGAGCGGATCTGGGCGCACGGCTTCGTGAACCTGGGCGGCGAGCGCTTCAGCAAGAGCGCCGGTGTAAAGCTCGAGCTGAGCGAGGCGATCGACCGCTTCGGCCCCGATGCGTTCCGATATTTTCTGATGCGCGAAATCCCGTTCGATGCGGACGGGAACTTCTCGTGGGAGCGCTTCGAGGAGCGCTACACATCGGACCTCGCGAACGGCTACGGCAATCTCGCGAGTCGCACGATCGCGATGATCGAGAAATACCGCGATGGCGTCGTGCCGCGATTGCAGGTCAACGACGCTTACGAGAACGACAGTCGAGACATCGCCGAGTATCGCGAAGCGATGGATGCCCATCTGCTGCACGAGGGACTCGAAGCGGTTTTTCGCAACGTGGACGGAGCGAACGAGTACGTGGCACTGCAGGCGCCATGGAAGCTCGCGCGCGATCCCGAGGCTGCGTTTGCGCTCGACGAGACGCTCGCCACGCTCGCGCGGAAGCTCGCGATCGAGACCGTTCTCCTCGCGCCCTTCATGCCCACCAAGGCACAGGCAGTATGGGAGCAGCTGGGCGCACCAGGCGCCGTCGCAGACCAGCGGCTGTCCGCATTGCACACGCTCGACCCAGGCGGCTGGAAGGTGACCAAAGGCGCGCCACTCTTCCCGCGAGAGGCACCCGCGCCGGCATAATTTGTTGCACCATAAGTCACTACGACACAATCGCTTGACGGCAGCGCACGACGACTCCGAATTGCCACCCGAAAGGTGTCCAACCAGCGTGACCGAACTCACTGGGCGACCGTCTTTTCAACGCAGGGATGTCGGGACCTTTCGGAGAGCCGTATGCCGCCTCAGCGCCGCTGGACCTTTCTCGTTGTGCCGCACGGCTCGGACTCTCCCCGCAGCATCTCGCTCTCTGAATCACTGATCAAACGCCTCGCGATCTGCGCGAGCGCAGTCGGACTCGTAGCGGCGATGGGCGTGGGTGTTGCGCTCAGCCACGTGGCGCTCAAGCTCCGACACAACGACGACCGCAGCCTGCTCGGCAACGTCTCGCTCATCCAGGCACGCCTCGACAGCCTCGACGACACCCTTCGCGCGATCACGCACCGCGATCAGCAGATTCGCCTCCTGGCTGGACTCTCTACGGACTCCGCGCACGGCGACAGCAGCGGTCCCACCCTCGCCATCGGCCGGGTGAGCGAGATGACCGTCAGCACCTCCAGCGACATCGATGGCATGATCAAGCGCGCGAACTCACTCGCGGCGAGCTTCGCCGAGGTGTCGGGAACGCTGGCGCACAACAGCGAGAAGATGGCGCGGATCCCGTCGATCATGCCCACGGCGGGTTGGCTGTCGAGCAACTTCAGCCTCTCACGATTCCATCCCATTCTCCACTACGCCCGTCCGCACGAAGGGATCGACGTGAGCGCGCCAATGGGCGCGCCGATTGTCGCCCCCGCGGGCGGAGTCGTGCAGCGCGTGACATGGGAGACGGGATACGGGAACGTGCTGGAGATCGATCACGGCGATGGCATCGTCACCAAGTACGCACACTGCTCGAAGATCGTGGTGCGCCCGGGGCAGAAGGTGAAGCGCGGCCAGATCATCGCCAACGTCGGCAGCACCGGCCTTTCGACGGGCCCGCACGTGCACTACGAGATCCACGTGAACGGAAAGGTCGTCGATCCGCTGACGTACGTGCTCCCCGAAGGCGCGATTCCGGACTGACGTAGCGACGGCGACGCCAAATGAAAAGCGCCCGATCGGAATCCGATCGGGCGCTTTTTGACATCGCTTCTTGTACCGACGCGAGGAACGACTACGGAGCGTCGACGGTAATCGTGACGACGTTCGACGTCGTCGTCGCGAAATTGTGACTCGGATCCGTGTACGTAGCCGTCAGCGTTGTCGTGCCGGCGGCATCTCCCTGAATGAAGCCGCTGTCATTGATGTGAGCGACGTCAGGATTGCTGAACGCGTACTGAACGTTCAAAGAACCGTTGGGGACCACCGTTCCCTGCGGAACGAGTGTTACCGTTGTGGTCAAGGCAGCCGAGTCACCTTCCGCCACGGTTGCGGAAGCGGGATCGAGCGCAACCGCGACGGATGTGAACTCATTGGTGCCTGTGATGAATTTGCGATCCGTAGGCGAGCATGCCAAAACTGCCATGGCAGCGACTGCGCCCAGCATCGACATTGTTCTATACATGAGTGTAGCTCCCAGAGACGAAGTGGTGGGTGCGGAGGGTTGTCGGGGCTCTAAGCTCAGACGCGTGTGTCTTCTCCCCGCGCGGAGCGGCACACCGCCCGCTCGACCCTAACGGCGATCGAGCGGAGGTGACCACGATGCTTAAGGTCCCGTCCGTTGCGCCTGTCCCGCACACACAGCACCCGACGGATCGGTCGGATGCTTCGGCCAATTGGCGTTCGCAATCGGATCAGCTGGGATGTTCGGATTCGCCGTTTGCTCCGTAAACCCGTACAGCATTCGCGCCGGGACCGACAAGACGCCACCATGGCCTACTGGAAGTTGCACATTAGGCACGCACGTGCGCAGATAGTCGAAGAGAACGTTGGGATCCAAGAAATCCCGTACGTATTTCTCCTCCAGGATTGCAATGAGTAGTCCGTTCGTAACCCCGGGAATCGGAGTCGGACCGTCACCGTACGCTGCGTGCTCGGTGTTGAGCTCCGTCAAGGCAGTTCCCGTTTGACCCAGGCGATAGTGCGCTTCAGCGCTCAGAAGAATGTTCTCAGTATAGGAAGCGATGACCAGCGACCTCGTCGGGGTCACGCCGAAATCCGAAGCATTGTTCGGTGCCGGCACTCCCGCGCTGGTTCCAACGTACTGTCCGTTGGTGTTCTGGGAATAGTCTTCTGTGAGCACATCCGGATCGTGCAGTTGGTTCGCGAGATTGATGTGAAGTTGCGACGGCGCCAAATCTCCCTGCCGAAGTCCAGCGTAGTACTGGAAGAAGAGATTCTGTTCGAGATTGGCGTCCGAGTGCTTGGTTTCCAGACTCGAACCCGTGTCCGCAATGCCACTTGCGGTTTCGGTCAGGACATTCTGGAGGATCGTGGGATCGTATGAGAGGTCGCTCTTTTCCGCGGTGTGCATGTAGAACCGGGCCTTGAGCGTGTGTGCAGCGGCGGTCCAGGCAGCAGCATCATTATTGAAGAAAAAGTCGTTCGTGGCACCCCCTCCCGCACCGGCGAGGTCGCTGATTGCAGTATCGAGAGTGGCCTGAACGTGCGCGTACACGGCCGCCTGCGTGTCGAATTTCGGGAGGGCGGTTCCAGCCGAATCGTACGGCACGTCTCCCCAAATGTCCGCCGCGGTTCCTTCATAGAGGGCTTCCAACACCTTGGCTTCGCCAACGAGCTTGAGGTTGCCGTCCGTCGTGGCGCCTGCGACGATGCGTCGAATATCAGCGAGCCCACCCGGTCCGTAGAACGAATTCCAAAGTAAATCCGAGGCGAAATTGTCCGTGCCCGCCTGATACTGAGACCAATTCAACCCCTGCCGCGCTCCCCCGTTTATTTGCTGGGCCCAGATCGGCAGCAGATTCATTGGGAACGATTCCCATGTCGCCATGGTCGCCACCTGCACCCCGACAAACAGTTGGTCCGGGCTGGCATTGGTTGGAACGTTCGGGTTGTTGGACAGCTTGTCGCCGGTAAGAAAATTGTTACATCCTGTACTCGCCAGGCCCAACAAGGTCGCGGCGATCGCGAGCGTGCGTTTCTTCATCATGTGCTCTCGTCCTCGCGAGTTAACGGTTGAGTCCAACGGTGATTACGAAGGAGCGCGCCTGCGGATTGTTGAACCAGTCCACGCCCTGAATGAGTCCCGCTCCCGTGCCATTGGTTTCGGGATCGAGCCCCGAGTAGTGGGTCCACGTCTTGAGATTCCGTCCTGCGAGACGCAACTGCACGCTGCTCAATCCAAGGCTGCGGGGAATAAACCCGGACTCGATCGTGTATCCCACGGAGATTTCGCGTAATTTCGTGAAGCCGGCGTCTTCGATGAAGTCAGCCGTGTTCGACGAAAAAGAGCTGCCCGGATTGCCGAACCAGCTTTCGCCGATGATCACGGGCACACCTGCGCCCGGACCGACGACCGCAGCGTCTCCGTGAAAGCCCTGAACTCCGCCGGTGGAAGGCCCGAAGACGAAGAGCTGGCCGCGGATGTCCGTATCCTTGTGGCGTCCATACGCGTAGAGCGCACCGCGCGTTCCGTTGTACGCTTGGCCGCCATGCTTGATGTCGACGAGCGCGGAGACGTTCCAGTGCTTGAGGAAAGTAACGTCGGTATGCACGCTACCGGACCAGAGCGGCTGTGAGCTGCCGAGAATCAAGAGAGTGTTCGGATCCAATATCGG
Source organism: Gemmatimonadota bacterium (assembly GCA_028287205.1). Taxonomy (GTDB): domain Bacteria; phylum Gemmatimonadota; class Gemmatimonadetes; order Gemmatimonadales; family Gemmatimonadaceae; genus FEN-1250. Next base: position 5,725 of record JAQBQC010000200.1, on the reverse strand, counting down.
AAAGCCGTCCGCTCCGACGTACAGAGCGCCCTTTGGCTTGCCCTGACATACGGTCGAATCGATGTCGTCCGCGCCAACGGTGAGCCCTCGGCCGCAGCGAATGAAGTCGTAACCGGCCATCGCGCCAACCGGATAACCCACGCGAGCAAGCGTCGTGACGTCCACGAGCCCGACCGGAATATCGTTCGAACCATTGATCTGAGTGACGAGATTGCGATTACGAGACCAGTTGAGGCCGACATCCCACTTCAGGCTCCCCGACCGAATCGGGTGAAAGTTCGTCGTGACCTCGATTCCCTTGTTCGTGATCGTTGCCGCATTTCGGATGATCGACGTTGCACCGCTCGACGGTGGAATGGGCGCCTGGAATATCACGTCGGTGGTTTTCGAGTCGTAGTAGGATGCACTCGCGTCCATGAACCCCTTGAAGAGGCCGACGTCGATCCCGGTCTCGTACTCGCGCGTGATTTCTGGGCGCAGACTGTCGCTTCCCAGAGCCAACGGACCGATTAGGCCGTTGCCGCCCATGTACACGGTGCGAAGGTATCCCGTCGCGTCCCCACCATATTCATAAAAGGAACCGACGCTGTAGTTGCTCAGCGTCGTGTACACCGAGGGCTCCTTCCCCGTCTTTCCGAACGCGGCGCGAATCTTCGCGAAGTCGATCTTGTCGGTCAGGCCACTGATCGCCTTGGTGAACGTCCACGCGGCACTCGCCTTCGGGAACCAGTGCCGGCGGTTGTTGTTGCCGAACGTCGAAAAGCCATCGTTGCGCACTGCGCCTGTCAGAAAGAGCTGGTCCCACAGGTCCGCTGTCGCCTGACCGAAATATGACTCGCGGTGGATGAGCGTTTCATAGTCGTTGACTTGAAAATCGGCGACGTTCTGCAACACCAGAGGCTGCGGCGAGACGAGCGTCGTTCCCGTCGCATACACCTGGTTAAAGTTCGTCGAGTTCAGGTTCTGGCCGAGCGTCAGCGTGCCGGCTAACCACGGCGTAAAGGTATGACTCGCGATCGCGGTCAGGTTGTGATCGAGAATGTAGTTCTTGAAGTCGGCCCTGAGCACGCGACCTTCCGGGGCGGATCCGTCGCCCTGTGGGAGGCCCTCATATCGCGCGTCCGTGTAATAATCCGCGCCTGCGGTTTCCTGCACTTTGAGCCAGTCGAGAGGCTCCCAGTTCAGGTCCACGTTGCCGACCAAGCGATTCAGCTTGGATGTGGACGGGGCGTTCGCGATGGCCCAGAACGGATTGTCGAAACCGTGATTGTCCGTCGCCGAGCGCGTTGACGGATTCTGGAATCGATACGTCTTGTACATGCCGTTGTCGGCAAAGAGAATGTGATTGTTGTACTCTGCCGGCGTACGCATGCCGCCGAGCATGATGCCGCTGACGTTGTCGCCGCGCTGGATGTAGGAGCCACGCGAATCGGTGTAGGCGAGGTTCCCTCCCAGCTTGAACTTGTCTCCAATCAGCTGCGACGCCTTGAGCCGAATGGTGCTGCGCTTGTACGAATCGTGGTCTCCGGCAATGAAGCCGTTGTTGTTGTTGATCGCGCCCGAGAGAAAGAACGATCGGCGGTCATCTCCGCCCGAAATCGAGAGATCGTTATCGGCGATATGACCCGTCTCGAACAACTCTCCAAAGTGATCATAGGTCACGGTGCCAGGCGCGAGGCGTGCTCCCCAGCTCCGGGAGGCAGATAGAGCGTCCGTGTCGGGACTCACTCCAGAGATACCGCCGTTCCCCTGTCCATAGCTTCTCTGCAGGTCATAGCCCTGCGTCACCTTGTCGAACGAGTACGACGAGTGAAGCGCATAATGCGTCGGCCCCGCTTGTCCGCTCTTCGTGGTGATGATGACAACGCCCTGCGCAGCGCGCGCGCCGTAGATGGCGGCAGCGGCAGATCCCTTGAGGATCGTCACCGATTGCACATCGTTTGGATTGAGATCCATGATGCGATTCGGTGCAACCTCGCCTCCTCCCGTAAAGCCAAGATCCGGACCTACGCCGACACCGCCTCCTCCGACCGTACTAAGTGTGGAATTGTCGACCGGCACGCCATCGACGACGAACAACGGCTGACCATCGCCGCTGAACGTCTTGAGCCCGCGAATCTGGATGTTGACACTCGAACCCGGATCGGCGGACTGCGACGTGACGACGACGTTCGGTGCCTTGCCCGCCAGTCCTTCCGTCAAGTTGGACTCGTTCGACTTCGAGATTTCGTTCGCAGAGACGGTGTTGACCGTCGCGCCGAGCTTTTCATTCGTGGTGATCGTGCCTTCGCCCGTGATGACAAGCTGCTGCAGCACGACGGCTTGCGTCTCGAGCTGGAAATCCGTGTTGATCGCGCCGGGTGTCAGCGCGATCGTGATGGACTTTGGCTTGAATCCCTGAAGTCGTACGCTGAGCAGTGCCTGCTGACCAGTAGCGCGTGCTGCGGGCACCGTGAAGCGGTACGATCCGTCGGACTTCGTTTGCGTACCAAGCGCCATCTTGTCCAAGAACACTTGTGCGCCTTCGACGGGTGCGCCAGCGGCGCTGGTGACCTTACCCGTCAGCAATGCCTCTCCCTGTGCACGCGCCCCTCGAGGCGCTGCAGCAAGAGCAAGCACCGCGAGCACTGACAGAACACGAAACCTCATGCGCCCTCCATTGGTTGGCTGCTTCCGATCCTGCTCACACGATGGCTCTGACATTGAATCATCTCCGTGCACCTCCGGATTGAACGGTTGGTTTGCAGATACATCAATCGTGCGCACGGCGAAAAAAAATTGCCGGCGTACGGGATGCTCGAATCCCTTCGTTCAACGGAAGTGGGACGATGTGCGCGAGAAGATGTCGCGCGGCAAATCGTTGGGGGAGGTTGTGCAGTCGCAACGAGAATATGACCACTTCCCCACACTGTCAAGAAGAAGCAACGCGATCGTCACAACACGCTGACATGCAGTCGCGATCGTATCAGTGGCGGACTAGCCGAACGGTCAGGGGTGCGATTGGCGCGCGCTTAACGCACTGCGCTTCGAAAGCGCTGCACGAAGCGCCGGCGCCGGGTCCACCGGATTGTCCCAGCGGCCGGCGTGAATCTCGAAGTGAAGGTGCGGGCCGGAAGGTTCGGCATCTCCCGAGTCTCCCACGTATCCGATTATCGCGCCAGCAGTTACACGTGCACCATTGCGTAGCCCGGGCGCGTACGCGAACTCCGGATCGCCAAGATTGTCCTTCGTCCCCGGGTTGTCGTTATTCAAATGGTCGTAGAAGTATTGATTGCCATCGTCGCCTCGAAGGAGGATCGCGTAGCTCTTCCCGCTCTTCGGGCGCGCAGTGGCGATCCAGTCGACGGTGCCATTCACTACCGCGAGAATGGGTGTCCATTTCGCGCAGAACATGTCCTGTCCGTGATGCACGCGGCCGCCCCCACGCGCATCACCGAAGCCGCTGGTGAAGCGCACGGAGTTCGCGGCGAGCGGAAAGAGTATCGCGGGCACGGGCGCGCCCGCCGGCTTCGATGTGTGCGACGCGCCGGAAGTCGAACAGCCGAAAACGAAAAGCGCGACCACGATCGGTCGCGCTCTCGCACGTCTGAGACACCAGCGAAACACGGAACCTTGGACGGCGCCGCCGGCGCAGTCGAAGGCGCGGGCTTCGAGAATTCCACCGTCGGCGGCGCGCGATTCGCGGCGTTCGTCACCTCGAAGTACGGCTTCGGCTTCGAGCCGATGACCTTCGCCGTGAGCGCCGTCGGAAAGCGTCTGATGATCGTGTTGTAGTCCTGCGCGGACTTGTTGTAGTCGCCGCGCGCAACCGCAATGCGATTCTCCGTGCCCGTCAGCTCATCCTGCAGCCGGAGAAAGCCCTGGTCGGCCTTGAGCTGGGGATACGCTTCGGAGATCGCGAGCAGCCGCCCGAGCGCGCCGGTTGCCGCGGCGTTCGCATCGGCCATCTGCTGCGGATCGTGTGACTGCACGGCGCCGAGGAGGCCCGCGCGCGCCTGCGCGACCTCGTTGAACACCTGCTCCTCGTGAGTCGCGTAGCCTTTCACGGTCTGCACGAGATTCGGAATGAGATCCGCACGACGCTGCAGCTGCACCTCGATCTGGCTGCGCGCCGAATTCGTCTGCTCGTCCATCGTCTGGATCGAGTTGTAGCCGCAGCCAGCCAGCGCGAGCGGCAGAGCCAGGACAAGCCATTTTCGAGAACGCATCGTGTGTCTCCGCAGCGGAATATAGAAAGTGTATCTGGAGCAACGATCTCCACAAAGTTACGTCGGCCGGAACGCCAGCTGCACGACGTACTGGCCCGGCTTCACCGCGTCCGCCGGAATCTTCCACGCGCGAGCGGCCTTCTCGTTCAGGCACCCGTTCACCTGCTTGCCGGCCCTGGAAGACCAGCTGTCCGCCCTGACCTTGGCATCATTCACGCCCTCGCCGCCAACCGTCACCACCATCGCGACGCCGCCCTGCAGCGACGGGTCGGCCTTCTCGCCGAACTCCTGGTAGCAGAACTTCGAAAACGCCTGCTCCCGCTGCACGACCTCGAGCAGCTCCGGCGGCGCATTCGGGATCTTCAGCGACACGCCGGGCTTGGCGAACACCGGCGGCTTGAACGTATCCGGCGCTGCCGCGGGCATGTCCGTTTTCACGGCACTCAGGTCGACCGGGGTCGTGTCCTGCGCGACCGGCGGCGGTGCGGCCTTCTTGTCGGACGGGCACGCGCAGAGCAGGACGAGCGCGGGCACCAGCATCATGCGTCTCATTTCGATTCCTCAAGTCGGTCGAGGTAATCAACCAGCGCGTGCGCGCCGGCAAGATAGCCGGCCAGCACCTGCTGCACCTCGCTTTCCGGAAGCAGCTCGCTCCCGCGGAGATGACGAACGACGCGGGCGAAGGGCGCACCATCGAGCCTGGTTCGCGCAGACACCGCGCCGATGAGCTGCACGTAGTCGGTGGGCGGCGATTCGCCGTGATAGCGCATCAGCGCCCGGAAGATGACCATGAACGTGCTCAGGCTTGCGGCGAGCAGCTCCACGAGCCGCTTGCGATCGCCGCCCGCCGCGAGAATTCCCTGTCGCAGCTGCAGCAGCTTCCCCATCGCCTCGTGCTCGAGCTGCAGGCGCAGGTTGCGCGGCTCGACCGAAATGCCATCGAAGGGCGGCGTGCCGTGGAGCACGCGATGCCGCTCGAGCACATCCGCGTACTCCATCGGAAACACGTCGCTCGACGAGCGCCACTCGCCCGCCGTGAGCGTGAGCGGCGGCGGATTCCCCGCCTCGCCCCACGCGCGCGCGATCGCCGCCTCCCGCTCCAGCTCGGGCAGCCCGAGCTCGCGCACGATCACGAGCACGTTGAAGTCCGAGCGCTTCGGTATGTGCTCCCCGGCTGCAGCCGAGCCGTAGAGGACGACGGCCTGCAGACCGTCGCCGAATGCCTTCTGCAACTGCGCCACGAGCTCATCGAGCGTCATCTTCGCCATGTCATCTCACCAGCTGGAGCCGCCGCCACCACCACCGAATCCGCCACCGCCACCGAACCCGCCGAACCCACCACCACCGCCGCCGCCACCACCGAACCCGCCGCCACCGCTCCATCCGCCGCCCCCACCGCCGATCGGCAGGAAAATGGGAATGCACCCACCGCACCCGCTTCGCCTGCGACGACCGAGTGAGCTGATGATGAAGAAGATGACGAGAGCGATGATGAACCACGTCGACACCGGAAGCTG
>JAQBQC010000174.1 GCA_028287205.1 Gemmatimonadota bacterium | reverse complement strand
ATGAAGGATCGCCGCACCCTTTTGCGGCCGCGCCGGTTTCGCCCACCAGCCTGAGATCCCTCCGACGGTATCGGCTTCGAAGGTCACGTCCGTGGGAGCCACGACTCGCTCCATGACGTCGTCGAACGGACCGCGGGCAGCTGCTCCCTGGAGCTTGCCTTTCACTGATGCGACTGCGACTCGTAGAGCTGTCGCCCCCAGCGAATCCTCCTGACTGAGCGGATGTACAGTCAGCCAAAACGGTTTCGCGGCCGTGTCATCGAGCATCTGCGGTTGCACTGTCGGTACCTCCTCGCGGTGTTAGTGCGCCGCGAAAGTGTACGCTGTGCCAGACACGCGCGCGTCTGCAAATGCGGAGACGCCTATATCGGCCTTTTTGGATAGATCGGCGAACCAACCCAGTCGCCGTCGATCCAGTGGCGCACGAACGCATCGGTGCGACGATTCTCACTCGTGCGGGCGGCCGACCGTTCCGGACGTTCCGAACGTGTCCTCGAGAAACTGGATGTAGTGAATCTTCCCGTCGTGAGTCTTGGCGAGCAGCGAGAATGGCGACGTGATATCGCGGCCCGACTGACGCCCGCGATACGTGAACGATCCAAACAGCGCGACCATCTCGCCTTGCTCGATGACATCGCGGATCTCGAACGCTCTGGTCTCCCATGCTTGCCCGATCCCCTCGAATGTGCGCACGATCGACTCGGGTCCCTTGTTCGTGCCGGTCCACGGGAGATAGCGCTTGAGCTCTGCGTTTTCCTCATTCAGCGATACGTACGTCACATCCGGGGTCGTAACGCTTTTCACGTTTGCCAAATCGGCCGGATTGGCGAGGAGCGTCCTGACGGCTTGACTGGGTGAAATCATCAAGTTTCGTTCTCCGTTGTGGTTCGTGAATCAGTCAATCCGCACGAGTCCCCGCCGCAGGGCTGTCGCGATCGCTTCGGTGCGGCTCGTCACGTCGAGCTTGGCAAACAAGTGCGTGAGGTGAATCTTCACCGTTCCGTCGCTGATGCCGAGCGCATCGCCGATTTCGCGGTTGGAGTTACCGGCGGCCAACAAGCGGAGGACCGCGAGCTCACGCCGGGTGAGTCGCACATTCGTGACGTGCGCCACGAGTTTGGCAGCGACTCTCTGCGACACCCACGTGCGCCCTGCGTGCACGGCGCGAACACAGGCCACGAGGTCCTGCGGCGACACGTCCTTGACGAGATAAGCCTTGGCTCCTGCGCGCAGCGCGTGTTCGATGTCGTTATCGGTATCGTAGGTCGTCAGGATGACGATCGCTGCGTCGGGGAAGCGCTCCCGGATCTGCTCCACCACCTGTACGCCTTCCAGCTTCGGCATGCGGAGGTCGACGAGCGCCACGTCGGGGCGGATGCGCGCGAAGACCTCCACCGCTTCCGCGCCGTCCGCAGCCTCTGCGACCACGCTGATTCCCCGCTCCTCGTTGAGGATCTGCGCGACGCCGTTGCGAACGATCGCATGATCGTCGGCGAGCAGGACGCGAATCGAACTGGCTGCCTCAATCATTCGGCCACACCGCCACGATCTCGGTTCCCGCGCCGGGCTCAGAGGCCAGCGTCAACGCCGCACCAATCCGGTCGGCGCGCTCGGACATTCCGACCAGTCCGTACCGTCCGTTCCGTGGTTGATCGGCATCGAAGCCGACGCCGTCGTCGGTAACGACCACGCGCACGCTGCGCGGGTCCGGGTACGCCACTTCGACATCGATGCGACTCGCGTCGCTGTGCTTTGCCGCGTTCGTCAGCGCCTCGCGCACAATCGCGAACAATTCCTCCTCCACAGATCGCTCCATGGTATGTGACACTCCAGTCACGCGCACCTCGAGGGAACCGCGATAATGCCCGCGTACGACATCAGCTACCTCACGCACTGCCTGCGCAAGCCCGTGCGGCGTCACCGGAGGACGCAGCATGCCGACCGAGCGTCTGGCCTCCGCGAGTCCCTCGACCGCGAGTTGCCGCACGGTCTCGAGCGGCTCTCTTGCAGACGCCCACGCCGGTCCCAGCCTCGACTCCGCGCGCTGCAACTGCATCACGATGAGCGCGAGAGCTTGCGCGAGCGTGTCGTGAATGTCACGCGCCAGCCGGTTGCGCTCTTCGGCGATGGCCGTGGCTTTGACCGACTCAGCGATCCGTGCACTCTGCAACGCCAGCGCGAGCTGATGCATGTAGACGCCGCAGATCTCTCGCACGAGCGGCCAGCGTTGCTCCGTGAACGATCGAAATCCCAGCGTCAGGAAGCCGATAGTCTCGCCGCGCAGGACCAACGGTAGCAGCGCAGCGAAACGATCACCCGTCCGCTGTGTGAACGCGCATACCTGCGCCGATGCGTCCCGCAACTCCAGCGGGCGAGTCTCCGGCGTTTCCCAGTCGACCCAGAACCCGGTGCGGGCCTCGCGCAACAGGCGCCAGGCCGCCGGCCAGAGGACAAACGGTTGCGCGAGCTCCGTTGCCGCATCCGCAGCGAGATCGACGGCTTCGCCATCGGTCCAGACAGCCAAACGACGTAAGGTGTCTGGCGCCTCATCGAACAGGGACACACTACCGTTGTCCGCACCGGATGCCAGAATTGCATCGTGGAGGATTTGACTCGTAAATCGCGGCAAGTCCTCATAGGACGCGAGCATCTCGATCGATCTGCTCAGCGCCGCATTCGCGCTCGCCAGTTCCGTGGCGCGTTCTTCGGCGGCCTTGGCCTGCGCACGCATCACTGCGGCCTCACGCGATTCATCGGCCAGCCATGCCAGTTCGAGCACGAGTGCCGCGTACCGCGTCAACGTGCGAGTCGCGAGGATTCGCTCTGCCGGTAGCTCCTCCGACAAGTGATAAACAAGGATG
>JAQBQC010000127.1 GCA_028287205.1 Gemmatimonadota bacterium | reverse complement strand
CCCGCGACGAACACGCTCACGGGCGCCGAGCGCGTGAGCTACATCAACAATTCGCCCGATACGCTCGCGCGATTGGCGATCTATCTGCGCCAGAACGTGTTTCGCCCCGAAAGCCCGCGACGCGACGTCGCGCCGCTCACGAATGGAATGCGGCTCGGCCGCGTGGTCGCGAATGGCTCCACGCTTGCCGAACTATCGCCGAACGGCGGCGCGCTCTCGTCCCCGTGGCGCCGAGCGGGTTACAGCATTGATGGCACGGTGATGTGGGTGACCCTTCCTGCGCCGCTGCTCCCGCACAGCACCGCATCGCTCGAGCTCACCTGGTCGTTCGTCCCCCCGCTCACGCCGTCCGATGGGCGCCAGGGCCGCGACGATCATCTCTACCTTCTGGGCTACTGGTATCCGCAGGTTGCCGTCTATGATGATGTGAACGGCTGGATGGCGGATCCGTATCTGCTCGAGGCCGAGTTCTACATGGATCCCGCGGACTACGATGTTCGGCTGACGGCGCCGCGCGGATGGGTGGTTGGGGCCACGGGTTCGCTGCAGAATGGCGCGGACATCCTGAGCGCGGCGGCGCGCAGCAGGCTCGCGCAGGCGCGCGCCACCGGGCGCGTGATCGCCATCAGCAGGCCTGGCGACGGAGGGTCCGCGTTCGCGACGCCATCGCCGCGGGTGACGTGGCACTTCACGGCGCCCAACGTGCGCGACTTCGCATGGGGCACCAGCGATCGCTACGCGTGGGACGCGACTCGTGCGCTGGTGAGGAGCGCGACCGGCGCAACCGACACCATCGACATCCACTCCTTCTATCGTCTCGACGCTCGCGCCTCGGCGTGGGCCACCGGTGGCGCGCGCTACACACGCGACGCGATCCAGCAGCTCTCGGACTACCTGTGGGAGTATCCCTGGCCGACGATGACATCGATGGAGGGCGTGCTCACGAGTGGAGGGATGGAGTATCCGCGGCTCACGTTCATGCAGCCGTGGGCCGACACGCTCTCGCTCGCCGGCGATCTGATGCACGAGACGGGGCACATGTGGTTTCCGATGCAGGTGGGATCGAGCGAAACGCGATTCCCGTGGATGGACGAGGGCTTCACGCAGTTCGATGCGGCGCAGGGAATGCGGGCGCTGTACGGTGAGCCGCGCACCGGCGGGCGAATAGCGGACCAGGAGCCCGGTCAGCGCGCGCTCTATCTCAAACGTGCCGTCGCGGGAGAGGATCAGATCCTGATGACACCGGGCGATCTCTTCCCTTCCGATCTCTACAACGTGATGTACTACGACAAGACCGCGCAGGTGCTGGCGGCGCTGCGCGGCGTGCTCGGCGAGCCGACCTTTCATCGCGCGTTCCGCGAGTATGGACGCAGGTGGACGGGGCGTCATCCGTATCCGTACGACTTCTTCAATACGATCGAGGATGTGTCGAAGCAGGAGCTGAGCTGGTTCTGGAATTCCTGGTTCTTCGAGGCGTGGCCGCTCGACCAGGCAATAGCGAGCGTGAAGAAGGACGGCGCATCCGTCGTGATCACGATCGAGGATCGCGGGCTCGCGCCAATGCCGATCGAGCTCGCGATCACGCGCGCGGACGGCCGAACGGAGCGGGTGCGCATTCCCGCGAGCGTGTGGCTGCACGGCGCGCGCACGTACGTCCTTCGCGCGGCGCGCACGCCCGAAGTGATGCGCGTCGAGATCGACCCGGATGAATTGTTCCCGGATGTGAATCGGGCCAATCAGCGTTGGGGCACGCCGCGCGGCATGCGCGCCCATGACTGATCGGTGATCGCGCGCGCAGGCTCGCGCATCTGCGCTCCTGCGCGACGATTGCCCGTGCAGTAGCTTGTTCGTGATTCTCTCCCATCGCCTTCGCGCACGCCGCCACCGCACATGCGCTCATTTGGAGCTCCCGTAATGCGACTCGTTCTTGCAACCGCGCTCGCTCTCGCCATCTCGCATCCCGCCATCGCGCAGAACAAGCCAAAGGCGCCGAAGCCCGGCTCGAAGCCGGCGGTCAATCAGGCGCCGGATTCCGCTGCGCGATTGATCTCCGATCCCGTGCTGCGTGGCATGCAGTGGCGGCTCGTCGGTCCCTTTCGTGGCGGTCGTGCGGTGGCCGTGACGGGCGATCCCGTCGAGCCCCGCACCTTCTTCATGGGAACCGTGGCTGGCGGCGTGTGGAAGACGATCGACGCCGGATCGACCTGGCGCAACATCTCCGATGGCAACTCGACGATCGCATCCGTCGGCGCGATCGCGGTGGCACCGTCGGATCACAACGTCATCTATGTCGGTACGGGCGAGACCGATTTCCGTGAAGACCTCACCTTCGGCGACGGCATGTATCGCTCGACGGATGGAGGAAGGAGCTGGAAGCACATCGGCCTCGAGCAAACGCGGCAGATCGCGACGGTTCGGGTCGACCCGAAGGACCCCGACAACGTGTATGTCGCTGCGTTCGGCCACGCCTTTGGTCCGAACTCCGAGCGCGGCGTCTATCACTCGCGCGATGGCGGCACGACGTGGAAGCGTGTGCTCTTCGTGGACGACAGCACGGGCGCGATCGATCTGGCGATGGACCCGACGAACTCGCGCATCCTCTACGCAGCGATGTGGCGCTTTCAACGCTTTCCGTGGGGCTTCAGCGGTGGCGGCGGCAAGAGCGGCCTGTGGAAGACCACCGATGGCGGCGACACGTGGACGGAGCTCACGGACAATCCGGGAATGCCGGATGTGCCGGTGGGACGCATCGGCGTGTCCGTCAGCGGCTCGATGCCGAATCGCCTCTACGCCTATGTCGAGACTTCACCCGACGACTCGCTGGGCGGCATCTACCGCTCGGAAAACTCGGGCGCGAGCTGGGCGCGCGTGAATGGCGATCAGGAATTCATGGTGCGTCCGTGGTATTACGCGCTCCTCACGGCCGATCCGTCGAATCCGAACGTCGTCTACAATCTCAACCTGGCCACGTACAAGTCGATCGACGGCGGTCATACGTTCCAGCGGCTGCGCGTTCCGCACGGCGATGACCATCTGCTGTGGATCGATCCGCACGACTCGAATCGCATGATCGAGGGCAACGACGGAGGCGCGACCATCTCGCTCGATGGCGGCGAGAGCTGGTCCTCGCAGGACACGCAGCCCACGGCGCAGTTCTATCACGTGTTCGCGGACAACGAGTTTCCCTACCGGCTCTACGGCGCGCAGCAGGACAACTCGAGCGTCCGAATTCAGAGCCGCTCCGATGATGGCGCGATCACCCGGCAGAATTGGGATGCGCTCCCCTTCGGCGAGTCGGGCTACATCGCCGTGAACCCTGCGAACGCCGATGTCTCGTACGGCACCTCGTACTTCGGGCAAATTCAGCGCCTCAACAGCAAGACGAATGAGCTCCGCGACATCAGCATCGGG
>JAQBQC010000108.1 GCA_028287205.1 Gemmatimonadota bacterium | reverse complement strand
GCGACAAGGTGAAGTTCTATCTCGCCAACGAATCCGCCCGGCTGCGCATCGCTCGGGCCGGCCACGAGCGCTGTATGACATCCGGCTATTCCTATGACGATCGCATTCGTGCGGTGATGAGCGAGTTGAAGCTGTGACCGTCGCAATGGCTTCGTCGGCTTCGGCCATGAGGCGCAGCCAGCCGCTTCTGCGCGCGCTTCTGCTGGTCGTCATGGTGCTGCCGCTCATCGTGGCCTCTGTCGTCCACTCGCCCGTCCCCTTCGAGACGCGAGTCGAGGCCGCGTTCCTCTGGATGCTGTGTCTTGTTCCCGCGTGGATGCATCTTAGTGCAGCTTCGGGAAGTCACCGCCCGATCCCGTTCATGCCGATGATAGGCATCATCTACGGACTGTACTACGCGCTTGGTGCCGCGTTAGGTGCATCCAACGAGCACTATAAGATCTTTCTGAATCCCGGTCGCGACTACGACGATGCGATATTCGTCGCCCTGTATGGCTGGCTGGCGATGGGGCTTGGATATCTCGGAGCCAGGATGTTGGTGTCTCAGAAGGCGACGTCGACTCCGATCGAGGTTGCAGAGGTTGTGCGTCGCAGATATGGCGCGCTCCTTATGATCGCTGGACTTCTGCTGGAGTCGTATCGGCTGGTGCGACAGATCCCAATCGAGATAGCTGGCATCCTGAAGTTCGTGAGCACGCTCGGCTGGTTCGGCAGCGGACTCCTCGTGACGATGGCGACGCAGCGGCGCCTCAACTTCGGATACCGCCTTTTCACCTACGTCGGAGTCGCGGCATTCCTCCTCATGGCCGTGGGCAGCGGCTCCGTGGCGAATGCAGCATTCTACGGAGCAGTCGTCTTCGTGTCTGCGTGGATCGGACTTGGCCGACTGAAGTTTTCGTGGATCGTCGGCGCGGCGCTCGGCATCACCCTCATCATCTCGCTCAGAGGAGTATCCGAGCAGTATCGAAAAGTCGTCTGGATCGCCGGCGACGGCGGCGGCGTCGTTTCGCGAACGAAGCTCTTCTTCAAGCTCCTGCACGCGCGGGTGCAAACCGACGGTGTGGACGGAGCCGTTTCGAAGGGATTCGCGACGAGCGCTGCGCGGTCCGCCAATCTGGACCTGCTCGCCGACGTGATCATCCGCACGCCCAGCGAGATTCCATACTGGGGCGGTCAGACATATCTCTCTTTGGTTGGCGCGTTCGTTCCGCGTGTTCTCTGGCCCGACAAGCCCACGAAAGAGCTTGGGCAGGCGTTCGGCCATCGATACGGCTACATCGGCAACTCCGACACCAATACGGCGCTCAACCTGCCGATTCTCGTGGAGTTCTACGCGAACTTCGGAATCGCGGGCGTCATCGCCGGCATGTTTCTCGTGGGATTGATCTACTTCGTTCTCGATCGCACCGTGAACAATCCCGGGCAGGATTCTCTCCACTCCCTCGTCGGCGTCGTCATTCTCATCCCCATGGCCAACATCGAATCCGATTTCTCCCTCGGCTTCGGCGGGCTCATTCTGAATGGCGTGGCGCTCTGGCTCGTGTTGAGAACGATCCGCCGATCGGGCATGGCGAACAATCGCGCCGGCCCTCCACTCGGCGGCAGAGTGCAGCAATTCGCGTCGCACCCGCGTACGAATTGATCGCGCATTGCCAGCGCAGATAGGGCGCCCTTCGCTTGCCGTCATCACGCGCAAGCAGGGGGGAGATGGTGTCGCGTTCGCGGGACTTCTCCTCGAGCGCGCGCTCGCCGAGATCGCGCACGCTCCGCTCAGCACCCTGGAGCTCGCGCCGGCCGTCACCGGACATCCCTCCGCGGCGGAGCAGATGCGCTTCGCGTTGAGCCTCCTCGCCGCGCAACTGCTCGAGCAGCGCGGATGGTGGATCTTCAATCACGTGGGCATCGCGCGCGTACAGAATCTCGTTCCGCGCTTCGTGCGCCGACCGTACGCCGTGCTCCTCTGCGGGATCGAGGCATGGGATCCCGCACTCACCGCCGATCGCAAGCGCACGCTCCACAGCGCCACCCTTCGTCTCGCGATCTCCAGCTACACCGCGTCTCGCGTCTCCTCTACGCATCCGGACATCGGACCGATCGTCGCCTGCCCGCTCGCACTTCTGCCCGATGCCGCATCCTCCACGTCGCTCGAGCACGCGATGCTCGATCAGATTCGGGACAACAGCGTTCTCGTCGTCGGCCGCATGAGCAGCGCCGAGCGCTACAAGGGTCACGATGAGCTGCTCGAAAGCTGGAGCGCGGTTCTCGCACAGATTCCGGGCGCGCAGCTCGTGATCGCGGGGCAGGGCGACGATCTCACCCGCCTGCGCGAGAAGGCCGCGTCGCTCGGTGTTGCCGCGAGCGTGCTGTTCCTCGGCTTCGTGTCGGACGGCACGCTCGCAGCATTGCGCGAACGCGTTGCGCTGTTTGCTCTGCCCAGCCGCGGCGAGGGATTCGGTCTCGTCTATCTCGAGGCTATGCGCGCCGGCTTGCCGTGCGTGGGCGGTGTGAACGATGCGGCGGCCGATGTCATCGTGCACGATGAGACGGGGCTGCTCGTCGATCCGCAAGACGCACGTGCGCTGTCGGACGCCATCGTCGCGCTCCTTCGCTCGCTCGAGCTGCGCGCCAGCTTCGGGGCGGCCGGGAAGCGCCGCTTCGAGCGCGAGTTCACCTTCGCTCGATACTGCGAGCGGCTCGCCCCGATTCTCTCGGCCGCGTTCACATGAAGGTGCTGCACGTCACGCCGAGCATCGCGCGCGCGTACGGTGGACCCACGTACTCGCTCGCTGGCTTCGCGAGGTCCGCGATCGGAGAGGGAGCGGAGGTCGCGATCGCGGCTCCCGCGCCCACCGCAGGCGACAAGTGGCTTGCGGAGACGCTTCCGGAGGCGGCCGTGTACGCCTTTCGCACGTATGGGCGAGGTGCCTTTCTCGCATCCGCCGACCTTCACGCGTGGCTGCGCAGAAACGGCGCCCGCTTCGATGTGGTGCACGTGCACGGGCTTCTCAATCCGGTGAGCTCCCTCGCCGCCCGCGCCTGCGTGCGCAACGGATGGCCCGTGGTGATCCGGCCGTTCGGCACCCTCTCGCGCTACACGTACGCGCATCGCCGCGGCACGCTCAAGCTGTTCTATCGCTGGCTGCTCGACCGCCCGAATCTCGAGCGCGTGTCCGCGATTCACTTCACGACCGCGGTCGAGCGCGCGGAAT
>JAQBQC010000040.1 GCA_028287205.1 Gemmatimonadota bacterium | reverse complement strand
CCCCTATCGAGGGTTCGAATCCCTCCCGCTCCGTGGGCAGGTCCGTCATCGATCGGCGGACCTGCCGTGTTGTTAGCCTTTTCCACGCACATGACCGATCCGCTCGCCCCACCTCGCGTTCGATTCGCTCCGTCCCCCACGGGATATCTCCACGTGGGCGGCGCCCGCACGGCGCTCTTCAACTGGCTGTACGCGCGCCAGACCGGCGGCACGTTCCTCCTCCGCATCGAGGACACCGACAAGGCGCGCAGCACGGACGAGAGCGAGCGCGCCATCTTCGAAGGACTCGAGTGGCTCGGCCTCAACTGGGACGAGCACGTCGTGCATCAGGCGCTCGGGCTTCCGCGCCATCAGCGCGATGCAAACTTTCTTCTCGAGACTGGCGCCGCGTATCGCTGCTTCTGCACCGCCGCGGAGCTCGAGGCCATGCGCCAGGAGGCGGCCGCGCGCAAGGACAGCTTCAAGTACGATCGCCGCTGCGATCTCCTGTCGCCGGAGGAGGTGGCGCGCCGCGTAAACGCTGGTATGCCATTCGTCGTACGATTTCGTGTACCGGACGGGGAGACCGAATGGGATGACGCGGTGCACGAGCGCATCGCGTTCCCGAACAAGGATATCGAGGACTTCGTCATTCTGCGCTCCGACGGCACGCCGATCTACAATCTCGCCGTGGTGTCGGACGACATCGACATGGGGATCACGCTCGTCATGCGCGGCGACGATCACATCTCGAACACGCCGAAGCAGATTCTGCTCTATCGCGCCCTCGGCACCGAGCCACCGCGCTTCGCGCACGTGCCCATGATCCACGGCATGGACGGAAAGAAGCTCAGCAAGCGTCACGGAGCGACCGCGGTCGCCGACTACCAGAAGGAAGGGATTCTACCGGGCGCGATGGTGAACTTCCTCGCGCTCATGGGCTGGTCGCCGGGAGGGGACCGCGAGGTGATGAGCCTCGAGGAGATGATCGCCCTCTTTTCGCTCGACGGGCTGCAGAAGAAAGCGGCCATTTTCGATACAAAGAAGCTCGAATGGATGAACGGGCAGCACTTGAGCCGCATTTCAGCCATGGAACTCGAGCCACGTCTCACGCCCGCATTGATTGATGCGGGAATTGCGACCGCGGAGATGTTGGAATCCCGGCCCGAGTGGTATCTTGCCCTGATCGATCTTTTGAAGGTGCGCGCACGCACGGTACTGGACATGGTACGGCAAGCGGCACCATTCTTCCCGGGTGAGATTGTATACGATCCGGAAGCGGTCGAAAAGCAGTGGAACGATCGAGCGTCGGCCGGCGCCCTTCTACATGCAGTGCAGGATCAGCTTGCCACGGTCTCTGCGTGGACGCCAGAATTGCTCGAGGAGGCGCTGCGCGCCCTCGCATCCGCGCGCGGTGTTGCTGCCGGAAAGATCTTTCAGCCGCTCCGCGTCGCGTTGACCGGACTCACGGTGAGTCCCGGAATATTCGAGGTCCTGATCGCGATGGGGCCTGATCTGACGAACAAACGACTGCGCGATGCGATTGATTACCTGAGTGCACCCGCAGTCTGAGCACGCACGACTCGCCATGTGCGGGTCAACCGAAAGAGCCGGAGTCCATGCGGGCGGACATACGGCTGTACTAATTGGCAAGGGGGAGCAATGCCGGATGTCCTGAGTGCTGTCGAACAGAAAGTGTATCACTATCTGCTCGACTTCCTCACAACACATACGTACCAGCCGAGTGTGCGCGAGATCGGCAAGCGATTTCGCATCAAGTCGACCAAGACGGTGTCCGAGATCCTCCACGCCCTCGAGCGCAAGGGATACATCGAGCGCGATCCGTCGCGCTCACGCGGCGTTCGCCTGCTCGGCTACGAAGGCGCGCGTCGCACACAGCCGGTTCCCTTCTACGGCAAGATTGCCGCGGGAGACCCGATCCTGCTTCCCGAGCACCGGAAGGGATTCATCACGGTGGATCGCCGCTTTCTTCCGTCAGAGGATGTGTTCTGGCTCAAGATCCAGGGCGACAGCATGATTGGCCGCGGGATCTTCGACGGCGACTTCGTGATGATCCAGCCCGGCACGGATGTGGAGGAAGGGATGATCATCGCCGCGCGTCTGGGCGAAGAGGCCACGGTGAAGACCTACACGCATCGCGACGGTGGGGTCGTGCTCCTTCCCGCCAATCCCGAGGAGCACGAGATCGTCGTGAAAGAGGGCGACGACTTCGCGATCATCGGAAAGGTCTGCGGCGTGTTCCGCCCGTTCCAGGAAGTGCATCAGCACGAGGAGCTCGTGCTGGCCGAGTAGCACCTACGGGATCTGCGCCGGCTCCTGCGGGGGCGGCGGTGGTGGCGCCGGCGGCGCGGGCGACGACTGATCGTTCGTCGATGGCTGCTGATCCTGCTGGGCCTGTTGCTGCGACTGTTGCTGCGCGTGCTTTGCCGCCAGCTCCGCCTTGTGCTCGCGATCCTTTCGTTCACGGATGTGCTTCACCGCATCCTTGAACTCGTCGTTGTCCATCGCGCGCTGGGCATTCATGAAGATCTCCTGCCGCTGGCTCTCCTTCATGCGGTCGTTCTGATACCGCGCCGGATTGCCCTGCACGTTGAGCGGCAGCAGCGCGAGCAGTGCGGTCGGCAGCGCCAGCTTGCCGAGATAGATCTTCTGCTGATCCATTCCGTACTTCTGGCCGTTCTTCTCGAAGGTCCAGTCGCCGGGCTGCTTTCCGCTGTTGTACAGCGCCATGGAGTCGTTGTGCGCGAACACGCGCAGCGCGATCGCGCTGTCTAGCCGCTCGGCCTGCGTCTTGGGGGCGTAGTACGTCGGCCCCGTGGGCGCCCACACGCGCGGATCGCCGTAGGACGGGATCACGCCCTCGCCCGGACCGCCCGCACCGACGACGGGCCCGGCGCCCGACGGCGGCTCGGTGCTCACGGGAGCGGGCGGCACCGTCGTCGGAATCGTGGTTGGCGCGACGAGCGGGCGTGAGCGCGTCTTGCCGCGCACGGGCACGTTGTCTCCACCGCTGCGAGCGGTTGCGCTTCCCGCGGACGGCGTGGCGATGTAGGTGATGTGCTCGACCTTCGGCGGCTCACCATGCTGCATCGTGAGCCACTGCCTGATCGGATTCGGAATCGAGAGAATGAGAATGAGCGCCGCGCCCACCACGATGTGGAGGGCGAGGGAGACGAGAAGTGACCCGTCGATGCGGCGCTCGCGCTTCTTCACAGCTCGCTCACTTCGCGGTCGCGAGGAGCCCGTTGAGAACGCGGCCGGCGCGACGCGCGGCTTCGGCGATGCGCTCAGGCGGCGCGATGAACGAAATGCGGAAGAAGCCCTCTCCTCCCGCGCCGAGTGCCGAACCAGGCAGTACCACGACTCCTTCCTCGGTGAGAAGACGCTCGGCGAAGACCGCGCTCGGAAGCCCCTCGGGCAGCGGCAGCCACAGATACATCGTCGCCTTTGGAGCTACGCACGGAAAGCCGGCTTCGTTGAAGGCGGCGACGGACGCATCGCGGCGCTCCGCAAAGATCTTCAGATTCTCCGGCAGGAATCGCTCCCACGCGTCGAGCGCTGCGACGCCGGCGGCCTGAACGGCCATGAACTGACCGGTGTCCACGAACGACTTCACCTTCGCGAGCGTGCCGACGATCTCCGAGTTGCCCACAGCCCATCCGCAGCGCCACCCGGTCATGTTGTACGTCTTCGACAGCGAATGGAATTCGATCGCGACATCGCGCGCGCCGCTGATCTCGAAGATGCTCGGCGGCACATAGCCGTCGAAGGCGAGCTCCGAATACGCGTTGTCATAGACGAGCAGAATGTCGTACTCGCGGCAGCGCTTCACGGTGCGCTCGAGATACTCGCGCGGCGCGATGGCGGCCGTCGGATTGTTCGGATAGTTGAGATACACGAGCTTCGTGCGACGAAGCACGTCTCCGGCCACGTCATCGAGCTCGAGCAGAAAGTTCGTGCGCGGACGAAGCGGAACCGTGTGCACCTCGCCTTCGGAGAGCAGCGAGCCACCCAGATACGCGAGATACCCCGGCTCGGGAATCAGCGCGACATCGCCGGCGCCGACGTACGCGAGCGCGAGGTGCGAGATCCCTTCCTTCGAGCCGATGAGCGGCACCACTTCCTTCATGGGATCGAACGTGAGTCCGAAGCGGCGGTGCATCCAGCGCGACACCGCCTCGCGAAATGCGGGCAGCCCGAGGCCGAATCCATAGCGGCTCATCGCCGGCGTGCGCGCGGCCTTCTCGAGTGCCTCGACCGCCTCGATCGGCGGCGCGAGATCCGCGTCACCCGCTCCGAGATCGATCACATCCACGCCCTTCGCGATGAGATCCCGCTTCTTCTGCGGCATCGAGGCGAGAAGATAATCGGGAAGGGTCTTGTAGCGCGCGGTCGTACGAGGCATGTGCGTGTGGTGTGAGAAGTAGGATCAGCTTGCAGCGACGGTGTTGCGAATGACGCTCAGCCCCAGGACCTCGACTTCGACGACATCGCCCGGCGACAGCTTGCCCACGCCCGCGGGCGTTCCAGTCGCGACGAGATCGCCCGGCTCGAGCGTCATGATGGTCGTGATGTAGGCGAGGAGCATCGGGATGTGGAACGCCATGTCGCTCGCCACGCCGCGCTGGCGCTCGGCGCCATTCACTCGCGTCACGACGGTGAGGCTGTCGAGATCGTCCGGTGGCGTGGCATCGGAGCCGATCGGGCAAAAGGTATCGAAGCCCTTCGCACGCGTCCATTGACCGTCCGTCTTCTGCAGATCGCGCGCAGTCA
>JAQBQC010000034.1 GCA_028287205.1 Gemmatimonadota bacterium | reverse complement strand
GCGGGCACGTCTGCGGCAACGTGACGAGCGGCCAACTGCGCTGAAGTGTCGCGGACGTAGAGCTTAGGCTCTGCTCCTGTGCCGGGTGCGCATCCTCACTCCTGGCGGAGCGCCGCGAGCGGGTCGGCTCGCGTGGCGCGAAAGGCGGGCACCGCGCTCGCGAGCGCCGCAACGAGCGCCAGGAGAACGACGACGAACATGAACGTCATCGAGTCGGCGGCGCGAACGCCGAAGAGCTGGTGCGCGATGAGCTGACCGAGGGCCAACGCGCCGATTCCGCCCAGTATGATGCCTGCGATCGTGAAGCCGGCGCTCTGCGAGAGCACGAGGCGCATCAGATCCTTGCGCCGCGCGCCCAGCGCGGCGCGGACACCGAGCTCCTGAGTGCGTTGAAGCACCGAATAGCTGATCACCCCGTACAGCCCCACGGCGGCGAGCAGGAGAGCGAGCGCGGCGAAGATCGCGAGAATCGATGTCGTGAGGCGCTGACTCGCCACGTCGGCGCCGACGATCTCGTCGAGCGTGCGGATGTTGGCGAGCGGGAGATGCGAGTCCACCGCCCGCATCACGCTTCGGATGGACGGAACAAGCGAAGCCGGATCGCCAGCTGCGCGGACCACGAGAAACATCGCGGAGCTCGGACGCTGCGCGACCGGGATGTAGATCGCGGGAATGGCTGGCGCGTTCAGCGGCCCCTCGCGCATGTCGGCAATCACTCCGACGATGGTCTGCAGCCCCTGCGTCTCCCACTTGAAGTCCACTCGCTTCCCGACCGCGTCCTCGTTCGGCATCCAGCGCCGCACGAAGCTCTCGTTCACAATGACGCTCGGCGGCGCACCCGCCGCGTCCCGCTCATCGAACAGGCGGCCCGACCGTATCGATGCACCGAGCGCCTTCAGATATCCCGCACTGACGACTCGCTTCTCGACCATCGGAACGTCGTTCGGCGCGAACTCGCGCCCCTCGATGCCAATTCCTCCGTTTACTCCGCCTTCGATCGGAAGGCTGCTCGTGAGACCAACCTCCTGCACACCGGGCAGGGCGCGAGTTCGCTCGAGCAGCTGCTCAAAATAGGCCAGCTGGCGCAGCGTATCCGGGTAGCTGCTCGCCGGCAGGTAGACCATCCCACTCACGAGCCGCGAGGCATCGAAGCCCTTCGGCACCGCGAGTACGTTCTCGAGACTGCGAATGAGAAGTCCGGCCTGGACGAGCAGGATGAATGACAGCGCGATCTCCCCCACGATCAGGGCGCGACGAAACCGATCGTGACGGATGCTTCCGGACAGTCCGCGTCCGCCCTCCTGCAGCGCTTCCCTGACATGGCCGCGCGACGCCCGCAGTGCCGGCACGAGACCGAAGAGCAATCCGGTTGCAATCGATACGAGCAGCGCGAAGACGAGAACGCGCGCATCGATCGAGACCAGCTCGAATCGCGGCAACCGCACCGCGAGCCGATGACGCAGCCACCATGATGCGCCGAGTGCCAGCGCGATTCCCGCCGCGCCACCGACGATCGCGCGAACCATGCTGTCGATCAGCAGCTGCGTCACGATTCGACTGCGTGGAGCGCCGAGCGCGAGCCGGATCGCGAATTCACGCCGCCGCGCAGCCGCGCGAGCGAGAAGCAAGTTGGCGACATTCGCGCAGCTGATGAGGAGGAGCAGCGCCACCGCGCCGAGGAGCAGCGTCAGCGGGCGTTGCGCATCGTGTGTGAGCTGTTCGTTGAGCTTTTTGACGGCGATGCCGTTCGTCGTGACGTGCTCCTGGATCAGCGCGCGCGCGACACCGCGCATCCCCGAGATGACGAGCGGAATGCTCACGCCCGTGCGCGCCTGTCCCATCACATACAGGAAATGCAGATCCCGCGGTGCGTCCTCGTCACTAAGGCGCAGCGGGAGCCAGATCTGCGCGTGGGCGCCGCTCACCAGCTCGTTCGGGAGCCGCGCAGATGCGCCGGACGGATAGACGCCGACGACGGTGAACGCTCGACCGTCCATCTGGAGAACACGACCAACGATCCCCGGATCGCCATTGAATCGTTGACGCCAGAAGTCCTGGCTCAACACCACGACGCGATCGCCTCCCGCATCGTCCTCATCGGCCGTGAAGAAGCGGCCGAGCACCGGCTTGACGCCGAGCATGCGCGGAACGCTCGCCGACATTCGTTCCGCGTCCAGCACTTCCGGCGAATCGTGCTCGACGAGCGTGAGGGTCGTCGCGAACCACGTGCCGATATCCCGGAGAAACGTCGGCGATCGCTGCTTCCAATCCTTGTAGTCCGGGAAGGATACCGGAAAGCCCTCGCCGCTCTTTTCCCCCGCAGCCATGATCGCGACGAGTCGATTGGCGGAGGGATATGGGAGCGGCCGAAGCAGGACGCCGTCGATGACGCTGTACATCGTGGTCGTCGCGCCGATCCCGAGGGCGAGAGTGATCGCGACGATCGCAGAGAAGCCCGGCGCGAGACGGATGCTGCGGAGCGCGTAGTGAACGTCCTGGACGAGTGCGCCCAGGCGATCCTTCCAGGCGACACGTCGCTCGCGGCGCCGGTCGATGGTGAGACAGGCGTCCCGAACCGGCGCGACATCGCCGAACCTACGCGCGGCCTCCGCGCGCGCGGCCGACGGATGCATTCCACCCGCGATGAGTTCGCTGCTGAGCATCTCGAGATGAAAGCGCAGCTCGTTGTCGACGTCGGCGTGCAGGTTCGCACGAATCGGTCGAAGGTATCGTCGCCAGCCGCCGCTCATGTCACTCTCATCAGACGGGTTGGCCGGTCGCGTTCAGCACTTTCGCAACCGCATCGACGAATCGCCCCCACGAGACGGTCTCGGTGCGGAGCTGCTGGCGGCCGCGCGACGTGAGCCGATAGAACTTCGCGCGCCGATTGTGCTCCGAGAGCCGCCACTCGGCTTCGATCCACTCGCGCTCCTCGAGGCGGTGCAGCGCCGGATAGAGCGAGCCCTCGCCGACGGTCAGCACCTCACCGGTGAGCTGCTGGATCCAGCGCGAGATCGCGTATCCGTGCGCCGGGCCCCACGACAGCGTTTTGAGGATGAGCAGGTCGAGTGTGCCCTGCAGGAGCTCGAGCGGTGATGGGCGCGCCATGGGCCTCCAGTAGACATTCGCTGTATGGAAGGCGTAGCATCGGTGCTCTTACATCGAATGTCAAGGGGAGCGGGTCGAACTGCGAGCGGCCGGGCCGATATGCGAGGATAGCGGATGCTAGATTGAGATTCATCGAGCTCACGTTTCGACATCCGGGAGGACGGCCGGAATGCACCAAAGCGGCGACACGAACGCAAAGGCGCACTGGGAAAGCGTGTACGGGACCAAGGCGCCGGGCGAGTTGAGCTGGTACCAGCCGAAACCGAGGCAATCGCTGGAGCTGCTCGATCAACTCGGCGTCGGACCATCGACCGCGATCATCGACGTCGGCGGTGGCGCCTCGACCCTGGTCGATGCGCTGCTCGACCGGCACTTGGCTAAGATCACCGTCCTCGACATCTCGGGCACGGCTCTCGAGCATGCAAGAGCGCGACTCGGCCAGCGCAACACGGCGGTCGTGTGGATCGAAGCCGACATCACGTGCGCCCATCTCGATGAGGGAGCCTACGATGTGTGGCACGATCGCGCGGTGTTTCACTTTCTCACCGGCGACGAGGACCGTCGCCGGTACGTCGCCGCCGCGAGTCGCGCGCTCCGATCAGGTGGCGCAGCGCTCATCGCCACCTTCTCACCGCAGGGACCCACGCGCTGCAGCGGACTCGATGTGATGCGCTACGATTCCGAGCGGCTCGCGCGCGAGTTCGGCAGTGAGTTCGTGCTCGAGCGCAGCCTGGACGATGTGCACCACACACCGTCCGGCGCTGCGCAAGCCTTCACGTATACCGTACTTCGTCGTCAGTGATCCGGACTTCGCTGCGCCGTTCGCGCTCACTCAATGAGCTGCCGTTTCTCTTGGGAGCGCGAGCGCGTTCGACGCCGCGGCTCCTGAAGCGGTGTTGAGCGACGCAATGTACTATCTCTCCGGTGGCATCTCCTCGAACGGTTCCATGTGCACGAGCACCGTTTGTACATCCGGAAGCGCGGTACGAATGGCGTTCTTCACGCGGCCGCTCAGCACGTGCGCCGCGCGAAGCGAAAGCTCAGGATTCGCCTGCACGTGAAGCTCCACCAGGTACCCCAGTCCGGCCTTGCGCACCTTCAGAGATTCTATCGCGGACACACCGGGCGTCGTGGTAGCAGCCGCAGCAATCGGCCCCAGAATGGCAGCGCTGGGAGAACGATCCATGAGCTCCTGCACCGCCGGACGGAGCAGATGAATCCCGTTGGCGAATACGACGACCGACGCAACGAGTGCCGCCCAGTCGTCAGCCGATTCCCACCCCGAACCGCCGAGGTATTTGCTTCCGGCGAGTGCGATACCGATTCCGATGAAGGCAGCGAACGATGAGATCGCGTCGCTCATATGGTGGAATGCGTCCGCCTTTACGGCTGTGCTGCTCACCGTCGTACCCACGCGGCGGACGCGCCGCGCCAGCAACCCCTTGGTGATGATCACCCCACCCGCGACTGCGAGCGTGAACGGGGCGGGCACATGGTGCGGCGTTCGAATCTCCTGCACGGCGAGCACCGCGATTCCTATTGCAGCGCCGAGCAATGTGACCGATACGACCGTCGCCGCCAACGCCTCGGCACGGCCATGTCCGAATGGATGGTCGATGTCCGGCGGCTTTTCGGCGAGGCGAAGGCCACCCCAGACGATGAGCGAGGAGATGATGTCGGTCATCGACTCCGCCGCGTCTGCGACGAGCGCGTAGGTGTTGCCAACGATGCCCGCCGTGAGCTTTATGGCCACGAGCGCGACATTCGCAAGAAGTCCGAGCTGCACCGCGCGTACAGCCCGAGTGGTCGAAGTCTCGGACACGGAGGACACCGCCGTCATGGCGCGTAAGATAGGCGAGTTACGCGTCCAGTCGAACCCGGCGAGCCCTGATCCCGAAGACTTTTGACACGGGCGTGGCTTTGCGCGCGGCGCTAGATGGTGTCGGAGCTCTGAACGATGACCTGTTCACTCCAACGCCATAGCGCCGTCGCACACAGCTCCCTCCGTTAGAACCTGTACTTCGTGCCGAAATAAAACGTTCTGCCGTAGTACTCGCGCTGAATCGCGTAGTCGTGAGCGGTCGTCCCGCTGAAGAATCCGAACACCGCGTTGTTGATGTTCAACGCCTGCAGCTGGAACTGCACGCGATCCGTCGCATCGACGATCACGGACGCATCGAACTGCGAGTGCGCGTAGAAGTACGTGTCGCCACTCGGCGTTGGACTTCCGTCGCCGTAGGTGACGATGTTCGCCCCTTGGTATGCCCAGGCAGCGCGCGCGGACAGTCGGCCCATATCATACGTGAGCGCGACGTTCGCGAGGTTCGGCGACTGTCGCTGCATCGGGGCGTGCCGTACTGGAACGCCATCGGCCGATTCAGATACCACCGCGCGGGAGCTCGTGTGCGTGTAGTTCGCATCGAAGCCAAGCCCTGCCCAAGCGCCGGGGAGAAAGACGAGTCGCTGCGCCCAGTCCGCTTCGAA
>JAQBQC010000031.1 GCA_028287205.1 Gemmatimonadota bacterium | reverse complement strand
CAACGAACGCGGCGATGAGCTTCGCGTCGATGTCGGCGATCGGCAGCCAGCGCGCGCGGCTGCCGTCGGCCGCGCGCGTGGTGCGGAGCACGACACCGTCGCGATCGATCAGCGTGAGCGCAGGCTGCGCGATCGGCGCGGTGAGCGCGCGCGGCACCGGCCACGCGATGAACGCGGCCACGGCGGCCGCGCTCGTGCCGGCGATGGCGAGCACGCCAAGGGCGGCACGCGCGCGCCACATACTCAGGCGACGCATCATGGCGCGCGCCAATTCATCGTGACCCCTTCGCCACCAGCGGCGTCACCGTGAACGCTCCGCCGTCGCTCCGGCCGCTCACCGCCGGATTGTACATCTCCTCCGCGTGCGCCGGCGGGCGCATGAACACGCCTGGCGTCGTCGCGCGCGCGATGTAGCTCGCCGTGTACACGCCCGGCCACAGATACGTCGCTACGTACACCACGCGATCGTCGCGAATCTCCTTGTGGTCCCACGGCGACCACCACCCGGAATCCCACGAGCCGTACCACCAGCGGCTCGGCTGGTCACTCTCACTGTTGGTATCGCTGTCGCTCGCGTCGCTGCCAGCGCCGCCCGGCTCGATCGCCACGCCCGGTCCCGGGAGCGCGGCGGCCGTGCGCAGCGAGAGATCGACCGCCTCGAGCCCCGCCGGCAACGGATCGTCGAGCACGAGAAAATGCCGTTCCGACTTGATCGTCACGCGCATCCGCACGCGCACGAGCGTGCCTTCCGCGGCACTCACGATCGGCGTTGGCTTGTCGTAGCTCTCGTACCACCGCTCCACCTGGATGCCGGTGTCCTCCGGACGCACCGGCGGCGTCTTCGGCACCTGCGTGACGGTGATATAGTAGTAGGCGAGCCCGTTTCCCTTCGGCAGGTCGAGCGTGAGCCGCAGCTTTTCCTCACCGCCCGGAAGCGCGGTGAGCAACCCCGCCAGCGAAACGCTCGAGTCGCTGCCGCGCGTGGTAGTCTCCAAGATCGTGCGACCCGCACTGCGCACGCGAATCCCGCGCGCCGCCGCACTCTGCTGCCGCTGCTCGAACATCGCGAGCGCCACCGCCGTCGATCCCAGATCCTGCGTGTTCCACAGCAAAGCGTTCGTGCGCGACTGATCGAGCAGCGATTGTACGATGGGGCCGATCAACGGATGCGTCGGATTCACGGCGAGTGTCGCAGTGAGAAGCCGCGCCAGCGGCCGCGCCGACGAGGAAAAGTAGAAGTCGTGCCTCACGCTCGGCGGCAGCGCCGCGCGGTTCCCCTCGAGATGCACCTGCGCCCATGCCGGTGTGATGAGCGCCGTCGCCTCGGTCATCGCCTGGCGGCGTGCCAGCACCTCGGCCAATCGCAGCCGATCCTCCCACCAGAGCTGCGCCGCCATCGCGATGAGCTGATGCTCGGCCGCGACATCGGGCTTGCCGATACGGCTCAGATAATCCACCGCGGCCACACGATCGGAGAGGCGCGTGTGGCGGTCGGTGTACCAGCTTGCGATCGGCGTGTACTGCGCCGACGACGTGCCCGCGTTGAGCTCCTTGCGCAGATATTCGCCGAGTCGCGCGATCACGGAATCGTCCACCGCGACGCCCGCGCCCTTCGCGGCCACGAGAAAGCTGCCCGCATATTCGGAGAGCCATGGCGACGTCCAATCGCGCGCGTGCCAGAGCCCGATTCCGCCATCCGTGCGCTGCCGTCCGCTGATCACCGCGACGGCACGGGCCACGTCGCGCTGCATGCGTGCGCGTCCGAGCCCGGTGTCCGCCTTCGCGTTCAGCAGCGCGAGCAGCGGAAGCGCGGCGCTCGTCACCTGCTCCGTGCACTCATACGGATACACCCGCAGCCCGTTGGCGAGGCCGCGCAGCACAGCCGCGGGCGATGCGCCGAGCGAGAAGGAGACGCGCGAGCGCGCGGCATCGATCCCTGCTGGAAGCGTCATCTCCGCGACTCCGGAATCGCGCAGCACTCCCGCGATGGTGAGATAGTGCGGCAGATACTCCGCGCGCACAGGCACTTTGGTCTGTACTGCGTCCGCGTCCTTGCCGCTCGAAACGCCGAAGCGAAAGGTCGCGGTGTCCGATGGCGTCGCGTGAAAGGAGAAGCGCACTTCGCGCCCGCGTCCGGCCTCGAGTGTCGCGCTCTTGCTCTTGTCGCCACGCAGCTCGACTCCCGTTCCCGATGCATCCACGCGTACCGTGGGAGTGCCGCCCGCCCGCTGATTCACGACCGCACCCGCGACGAACGCATCGCCGGGCCGGACGAAGCGCGGCAGCGCGGCGCGCGCAACGAGCGGCCGCGTCACCAGAATGGAGGACTCGCTCTTTCCGTATCTGTCGCCTGAAGTGACCGCGACCGCCATCACCTTGAACGTCGTGAGGTTGTCGGGGAGCTTCGCGGTCGCAGTCGCACGACCGTCGGCCGCGGTGATCACGGAGCCGAGGAAGAAGGCGGTCGTCTTGAACTGGCTGCGCAGAATGTCGGAGCGATCGGCGCCGCCACCACCGCCCGGTGCGAAGCCCTTGTTCCCTTCCGGAATCTGCGGCGCAACGCTCGCGAGATTGCTCGCCAACCGCATCCCGATGCCGCGCGCGCGGTAGAGCTGGTCGATCGGATCGGGCGTCTTGTATCCGGTGAGTGCGAGCACGCCTTCGTCCACCGCCCACAGCGTGACCTCGGACCGCTGCCCCACACCCTTCGCATCGCGCACGCGCACCGCGATGCTCGCGCTGTCGCCCGGCCTGAGCTCCGCGCGTATCGGCGCCACCTCCACCGCGAGTCGCTTCACCTCGGGCGTCACACGCAGCTCCGTGTAGCCCACGCGAATCGTGGGGCGCCCGGGATCGTCGAGATGTCCCGGCGGCGCGCTGCGTCCGCGCGCGATGAAGATCGAGATGAAGGCGTTGGGTGCGTAGGCTTCCGTGATCGGAAACTTGAGCGTCGTCGATCCGGACGTGAGTGTCATCCGACGCTGCTCGATCAGCCCCTCGCGCTCGACCGTGATCCACGCCTCCGCGCCCGTGAACGGCGACGCGAACAGTATCGTCGCGGTGTCGCCAACCACGTAGCTCGTGCGATCGGGAATGACATCGACCTTGAGGCGGCTCTCGTCGTTCCACGGCACCCAGTCCGTGCCGGTGGCCCATCGGTAGAATGTCGTCGTCGCATCGCGCTTC
>JAQBQC010000493.1 GCA_028287205.1 Gemmatimonadota bacterium | reverse complement strand
AAGGCGCCTGCCCTGTCGCCATCCCATCGTGGATAGTTGTGCGTGATCGTCAGAATGCGCATGGCGGCGTACAGAAGGTAGCGCCAACGCGCGGCGTGATACAGGGTGCCCGGACGATCTCCGTCAGTAGCGCAGCAGCGAGTGCACGCGCCAGTGCCGCATCGCGGTCAGCCCCGACAGATCCGCGAGCGCGATCAGGACGCTGCACCCGATCAGCTCCGAGCCCGTCGCGCCAACCAGCTCGCACGTCGCCTTCAACGTACCGCCGGTCGCGAGCACGTCGTCCACGATCAGCACGCGATGTCCCCACTCGAGCGTGTCGCGATGCATCTCCAGCGCGTCCGTGCCGTATTCGAGCTTGTAGTCGACTCGCTCGACGGTGTGAGGAAGCTTGCCCGGCTTCCGCACCGGGATGAAGCCGGCGCCCAGCTGTTGTGCGATTGGCGCCCCGAGAATGAACCCGCGACTCTCGATGCCGACGACGTGAGTGATTCCATCCGAGGCGAATGGCGCGGCCATCGCCTCGGTCGCACTCCGAAACGCTGCCGCCTTCGCGAGCAGCGGCGTGATGTCCTTGAAGTTGATCCCCGGTTTTGGAAAGTTCGGGATCTCGCGGATGAGTGAGCGCAGCTCTCGGTCGATCTCTGCGCGGGTGGCAGCAGTCACAATCTCACCGGCGAATGACGAAGGGTTTGGGCATCACGTCCTGCTCGTCGACGGGAAGCGCGCGCACCTCCTGCACGTTGCCGCCGGCGGGCCCGCGGCGCACCGCCGCGAGCAACGTCTCGATCTGGCTCGCGTTTCCGGATGCGGCCAGCTCGACACACCCATCCTCGCGATTGCGAACCCATCCCGCAATGCCGAGCCGCTGCGCGATCGTGCGCGTGAACTCGCGAAAGCCGACACCCTGCACTCGGCCCTTTACCTCGACGTGCGCGAACACCCCACTCAACGTCGCATTCGAAGGAGCGCGGTGAGTACCGCCGACAGCGCCGCCTCGTCGCTCATCTCCGCCTCGGCCGGCACCTCGAGCTCGCCGTCGCGAACACGCGCCGCGATGCGCACGAGCGCATCGGCGACATCGTGACCGGCGCTGGCTACTTGTGATCCCTCCGCGGCCGGCTGCGCAATCGTTTCAGGTTCGCCAATCGATGATTCGCGAGCGTCCTCGCTCGCCTTCCGTTCCTCTCGAATCAGCTCGATGCCGTGCGACGGTGTGAGATCCCACGGCTCCGATTCCTTGAGCTGCTCGAGCGACTGCGAGCTCACGGGCGTGAGACGGCTCATCCACGGCGGCGAGATGTCGGCAAGCCTGGAAGTCTGCTCGCGAGGCGGAGCGGGATCGTGCTCCGGCTCCGGCTCGAGCGCCGCCTGCGCGTGCGAGATCGTGGTCGAGGGATCGTCCGCCCACTCGAGCGGCTGATCTGCGATCGACAGCTCCGCTGCGGCGTGATCTGCCGCAAATGCCGGCTCACTCGCTGTCTCCTCATCGATCGTCGCCTCGGTCACATCCGCCAGCGACGCAGCGTCGGCCGCGAGCTCAGGCTCCTCGATTCTGCCGAACGGCTCGCTCGCCCAGAAGCTGTCGACGTTCATCCGTGGCGGCGGCGATTCCTGCTCGAACGAGAATTCCGTCGACTCGAGCTGCAGCCCATCCACCTGGGGATTCTTTCCATCGGCTGCAGCTGCCTTGAGCAGGCTGTTCGCATCATCGTAGGCGATCACCTCGATGGAATGCTCGTCCGTCACATTCGATGCTGAGGCATTCAGCTCGATTTCCTCGTGCTCGAACTGCTCGACCACGAGCCGGTCGTCGCTCCCGAAGTCATTCGTCGCCAACAGTGACTCCGCATCGAGCGTGCGCTCGGGCGCGATCAACGGCGGAGCGGTCCAGTCTCCCTCGAATTCGATGTCGCTCGATGCGTCGGCCAGCGATGCATCCGCATGCGCGGCGTCACCGACCGCCGAATCCGCCGCCATCTCCGTCGATCCGTCCGCAGCGTCCGAAGCGGGCGCCGACGTTGCCTCGGCAACCGGATCCACGTCGCGCGACTCGGCCTGGTCGCCGAGTGGAGTTGCGGGCGATGAGCTTGGCGGCGTGAAGAGCTGAGCGGCTCGGCGGCGACTCAGCTCGAGCGGGCCCGTGACGCCCTCACCGGAAGTCGGGCGCGGCGAGAAGAATGGCCGCGCGGCGGTGCGGCGTGGGGGCTTGGGAAGGTCTTCCGAACTGTCTTCCATCGGCACTCCTGGGGGCGCGGTGCGGCATGAAGCTCGAGCGCCAGCCTACGATATGGTAAATGAAGCTGGCGGACCACCGTCAGGAAGGCCAGCCGTACTTCCCTATGAGCGGGACGAATCGCGCGGCCCCGATGTCACGTCGTTCCAGCTCTGCTCCCCGGCGCGTAAAGAGCGTCAGAATCTGCTCCTCGCGGTCGCCGATCGGAATCAGCAATCTCCCGCCTTCGGAAAGCTGTTCGGACAGCGGGGTCGGTACGGCCGGAGACCCGGCGGTCACCAGAATCGCGTCGTACGGCGCGTAGTCCCGCCACCCCAGCGTCCCATCGCCCGCGAGTAGCGAAACGTTCGTCGCGCCCGCCGCGCGGATCGAGTCGCGTGCCTTCGTCACCAGCGTGCCCACACGCTCGATCGAAAATACCTGCGAAGCCAGATGCGACAAAAGAACCGTTTGATATCCCGACCCTGTTCCGATTTCGAGCACCCGCTCCTTACCCGTCAGCGCGAGCAGCTCGAGGTAGCGCGCATGCGTGCTCGGCTGTGAGATCGTCTGTCCATTGCCGATCGGCAACGCACTATCCTCATACGCGCGATGGCGCATTCCGGTTGGTACGAAGAGGTGGCGCGGCGTCTGATCGAAGGCGTGAAGCACGGAGAGATCGCGCACCCCGCGCTCCTGCAAGGCCTCCACGAGCCGACGTCGTCCACCGGGCTGTTCGCCGCTCACGGTTCCGACCACCAGAGCTTTGCCTCATCGAGCATTCGCAAGTGAGTGAGGTCCAGGGTGAGGGGGGTTACCGAGATGAATCCATCTTCGACCGCGCGAAAGTCGGAATCGGCCGCGCCACTCCAACTCGCCGAGCCGCCGCCGATCCAGTAGATCTCGCGCTTCCGCGGATCCTGCATCTTCATCAACGATTCCGAGTAGACGCGGCGCCCGAGTCGCGTGAGGCGCACGCCGCGGATGTCCGCGGCCGGTCGCGCGGGCATATTCACGTTCAGCAGCGTGTCGCTCGGCATACTCAGGGTGGTGAGATGTTTGAGAAGCGCCGCGACGGCGGGAATCTGATCGGTGAGCAGCGCAGGGTCCGCCTTCAGCTCGCCGCCGGCGAATGACATCGCAATCGCGGGCACGCCGAGCGTCACGCCTTCCATTGCGGCGGCAACGGTGCCCGAGTAGAGCACGTCCTCACCCATGTTCTGCCCGTGATTGATTCCGCTCAGCACGAAATCGGGGCGCTCCGGCATGAGCGCCTCGATGGCGAGCATCACGCAATCGGTGGGCGTACCATCCACCTGCCAGCGCTTCTCACCGCGCGCGACGGGACGAATCGGATGGTGCAGCGTGAGGGAATGGCTCGTGGCGCTCTGCTCCCGATCCGGCGCAACGACGGTCACATCGCCGAGCATTTCCGCGGATTTCACCAGGCAGTCGAGGCCGTGCGCGAGAATGCCGTCGTCGTTCGTGCAGAGCAGGCGCATCAGGTCACGATCCGGGCGCGTTGCCGCCAAATCGCGCGCACCACGCGCATCGAGTCGCCCCACGAGCGAAAGTGACTCGGCGCGCCATAGCTCGTCGGCACGTCCACGCTCGCGATGCGATATCCCGCACGCACGGCGCCGATGAGGAACTCTGTCTCGTACTCGTAGCGATCGCCTGTCGCCTGCACCGTCGAGAGCACGTCGCGCCGCATCGCGCGATAGCCGGACTGCGCGTCAGGCACATCGAGGCCGACGATCGCGCCAACCGCCGCGCTCGCGAGCGCGTTCGTCACTCGCCTGCCGAACGGCATGGTGCCGCGGGTGCGAGCGCGCGCGCCGATCACGACGTCGGCGCCTGCGAGCGCGGCGAGCAGCGCCGGCGCGCGGGCGGGGTCGTGCTGGCCATCGGCGTCGATGGTGATCACGGCGTGCGCGCACTCCATGTGCGCGACGTCGAAGCCCGCGCGCAGTGCAGCGCCCTTCCCTCGATTCGCGTGAAAGCGGACCACGCGATCGCAGCACGCAGCCGCCACGTCGTGCGTGCCGTCCGCGGATCCGTCATCCACGGCGATCAGCAGCGCCTGAGGCAGCGAAGCGCGAAGCGCGCGCACGACGCTCGCGAGCGTCGCCGCCGCATCGTACGCCGGAATGACGCAGGCTACGAGGCTCACGATCGGGGCGTCTCTCCACCCAGAATGTTCATCACCTCGGCGAGCTCCTGCTCGATCGAGGCGAGGGTGTGCACGTCGAGCGCACGCCGGGCGTTCGGCTTGAGCTGCCCCTTCTTTCGATGCTCATCCACTTTCTGTCGCGCACCATCGATCGTGTACTTCTCGATGTAGAGCAGGTGCTTCACGAGCACCACGAGCTCCACCTCGCGTCGCTGATAGACGCGGTTTCCCGAACGGTTCTTCGCGGGATTCAGAAACTTGAACTGACTTTCCCAATAGCGAAGGACGTGCGGCTTGAGTCCGGTCAGCTCGCAGACCTCGCCGATCGAGAAGAACTCCTGCACCGGCTCCGCGCTCATGTGTCTCCCTCCGCTCGAAGCTCGCGCCGCATCAGCTCGCCGATGGCGGCACGGGGTGGTTGCTGCTCGAAGAGTATCCGGTAGACCGCGCTCACGATCGGCATCTCGACCCCCTCGCGCGCCGCGAGCGCGCGCGCACTATGTGTCGTCATCACGCCCTCGGCGACGGTGTGTCGCACCGCGAGCGCCTCGTCGAGCGACACGCCGCGCGCGATCTCGACGCCGAGCGAGCGGTTGCGGCTCAGGGCGCCGGTGCAGGTGAGCACGAGATCGCCCATACCCGCGAGCCCGGCGAAGGTCAGAGGCGACGCGCCCATCTTCACTCCCAGCCGTGTCATCTCCGCCAGCCCGCGCGTGATCAGCGCCGCGCGCGCATTGAAGCCCATTCCCAACCCCTCCGCGATCCCCGTCGCCACCGCGATCACGTTCTTGAGCGCGCCACCAAGCTCCACGCCGATCACGTCGTCGTGCGTGTAGACGCGAAACTCGTCGCCGGAGAGCGCGTGCTGCACCAGGGTGGCCGCACTCGCACTGTTCGACGCGGCAACGACGGCCGTGGGCTGTCGCGCCACGACCTCCGCAGCGAAGCTCGGCCCCGAGAGGGCGACGATTGCGTGCGACGGAAACTGCTGTGCGAGAATGTCGCTCATCACCGCGAGCGTCTCGCGCTCCACTCCCTTGGTCGCCACTACGATCGTCGCTTCGTTGCCCACCGCGGGCGCGGAGTCGCGCGCGATGCCGCGCAGCACGTGCGAGGGCGTGGCGAAGAGCACCAGCTCCGCGCCCGCACATGCGCGCGCGAGCTCCGCCTGCGCGATGACGCCTTCGTGGAGCTTCGCGCCCGAGAGAAACATCGTGTTCTCGTGCTGCGCGTTCACCGACGCGACGACTTCCGGCTCGCGCGCCCACAGCGCGACGTCGTGACCATTGCGCGCGAGCAGATCGGCGAGCGCGGTTCCCCAGGCACCTGCACCGATGACCGCGCATCGCATCAGGTGGCCGGCCTCGTACGCCGGAAGCGGTTCTCTTCACCCCGCCGCAGCCGTCCGATGTTGGCGCGGTGCGTCCAGAAGACGAACACGGTGATCACCGCGCACGCGATCGCGACCGGCGAGCCCGCGCCCTTCATGATCACGACGGCGACGGTCAACGCCACCGCGCTGCAGAGCGATGCGAGCGAGACATATCCCGACAGATAGACCACGATTCCCCACACGGCGAGCGAGATCAGCGACGCGATCGGCGCAAGCGCGAGGAAGACGCCGCCCGCCGTTGCGACACCCTTCCCTCCGCCCTTCCACAGCAGAAAGACCGATCGCACGTGCCCGATGATCGCGGCCACACCGAACGCGATCGCCCAGAGCTCCGAGTTCTCGGGCGCGAACTTCGGCGGCAACAGGAGCACCGGCAGCGCGCCTTTCGCCATGTCCAGCGCCATCACCACACTGGCGATCTTCCATCCCATCACGCGAAAGACGTTCGTCGCGCCGAGGTTGCCGGAGCCGTGCTCCCGAAGATCGATTCCCTTGAAGAGCTTCCCAGCGAGGTACGCGAAGGGAATCGAGCCGGCGAGATACGCAATCAACAATCCCGCGAGTGGCCGCATCTACGCTGCGCGGCTCCGCAACAGAATACGCAGCGGACTTCCATTGAATCCCCACGCCTCGCGGAAGCCGTTGTGCAGGTAGCGCACGTAGTGCTCGGGCACGAGATCGGGGTGATTGCCGAAGACGGCGATCGTCGGTGGCTCGACCTCGACCTGCGTGGCGTAGAGGAGCTTCACTTCCCGTCCGGCCGCCTGCGGCGGCTGCAGGCGGGCGGTGAGCTCTCCCAGCGTCGTGTTCACCTGTGCCGTGGAGATGCGCTTCTTCCGCTCCGCATCCACCTGCAGCACGACCTCGAGCACCTTCGACACGCGCTGTCCCGTGAGTGCCGACGTGAAGAGAAACGGCACGAACTTGAGGAACGGCGCCTTCTCACCGGCCTCCTTCTGAAACTTCGCCGCCGACTTGTCGGTCTTCTCTTCCTTGATGTCCCACTTGTTCACGACGACGATCAACCCGCACCCATGATCCCACGCGAGCGTCGCAATCTTGAGATCCTGATTCTCGAGCCCAACCACCGCGTCGAGCATGAGCACGCAGATCTGCGCGCGCTCGATTGCGCGGCGCGTGCGCAGCGAGGAATAGAACTCGATGCCGTCGTCGATCTTCGACTGACGCCGAAGCCCCGCCGTGTCCACGAAGGTCAGCGTCTGCCCGTGGTACTGCATGGGCGTATCGATCGCGTCGCGGGTCGTGCCCGACTCCGCTGCGACCACCAGACGCTCTTCGCCGAGCAGTCGGTTCACCAGCGACGACTTCCCGACGTTCGGCCGGCCGATCACCGCGACGCGCAGTGAGCCCTCGTCTTCGACGATGCTCTCCGGAAAGCGCGAGACGACTTCATCGAGCAGATCGCCGGAATTCTTGCCGTTGATCGCCGACACGGGGATCGGGTCGCCCGCGCCAAGATTGTAGAACTCGTAGAAATCCGTGGAGCGCGGATCGTCCACCTTGTTGGCGACGAGGAGCCACGGCTTGCGCGCGTCGCGCAGCAGATCGACCACGCGCTGGTCCTGCGGATGCAGCCCCGTCTTCGCGTCGACGACGAGCAGCATCAGATCCGCTTCGGCGATTGCCTGCATGACCTGCTTCTGAATCTCGACGTCCATCGGGATCGACTGGTCGTCGGTCAATCCGCCCGTGTCGACGAGCCAGAACGCGCGCCCACCCCACTCGGCGCGCGCGAAGTGCCGGTCGCGCGTCGTTCCCGCTTCCTCGCTCACGATGGCCGAGTCGCTCCCGGCGAGCCGGTTGAACAGCTGTGACTTGCCGACGTTCGGTCGTCCGACGATCGCGACGACGGGAATATTTCCGGATTCGGTCATGCGGCACCCGCGGTATGGAGATGAGACGCGGTGTCGCTCAAGTCTTCATTCGACAGCACATCGAGAAAATCGTACGACGGAACGAGCGGAATCGAGAGCTCTTCGCGCAGGGCGGCGAAGGAAAGATCGTCGAGAAAGAGACCATCATCGTTGATCGTCTCCGCTGGAATCAGCGCGAGATCGAGATCGGTGCGTCCGTCGAGCACGCGCCGAAGGTCGGCACCCACGAGCAATCCGGCGGCAGTCGTCGTGGGTCCGAAGAGCGAGTTCTCGGCGACGATCTGCTCGAAGTGCGCACCCGTCGCCGCTTCGAGCTTCGCGAGGAGCTCGGACATCAGGCGTCCGCCCATGGCGGTGCCCGTGACGATGCCGATACGCCGGCCATCGTGCCGCGGCAGCGCTGCGGCGCCCTCGGCCACTCGCTTGCGCAGGAACGCCACCGCGCCGATGCCGTTCTCGATCTGCACGAAGTCGCCGTAATGCTCGGCGCCAGGCAGCTCGCGTCGCGCGAGCATGTACAGCTCGTCCGAGCCGAATACCCAGCGGTCGCCCCGCTCGCGGAGCGCGCGCTCCTCCCACCGCTCGACGTGCGCGATGAGCTCGTTGGCGCGATCGGCGTTCATGGACTCGCCCGTGTAGAGATGCGAGAACTGCGTGAGCCCCACGGGCACGATGGCGGTGGACAGCACGGCGTCGCCGAGCGACCAGAGATCGGCGATCGACTGCTCGAGGATGTCACCGTCATTGAGCCCCGGCACGATCACCATCTGGCAGTGGAACTGAATTCCGCCCTCGGCCAGACGCGATAGCTGCCGCATGATGTCCGGCACCTTCGGGTTGTTCAGCAGGACTTTCCGCGCCTCGAAGGGCGTCGCGTGCACGGAGATGTAGAGCGGCGACAGGCGGTACTCGAGAATCCGCGCGATGTCCT
The DNA here is from genome assembly GCA_028287205.1 of Gemmatimonadota bacterium. Lineage (GTDB taxonomy): Bacteria > Gemmatimonadota > Gemmatimonadetes > Gemmatimonadales > Gemmatimonadaceae > FEN-1250. The sequence goes on along the minus strand of JAQBQC010000493.1, from coordinate 543 downwards.
TGTCCTTCACGTTCGAGAGCGTTGCGAAGTTGCCGTAGGCGAAGGAGAGGCGATAGTCGTCGTCGCGCACGTAGAGCGGCGCGCGCAGCCCCTTCGGCAGCCCCTCGATGAAGCAGAACTCGCACTTGTTCGCGCAGCGGCGAATGCGCGGCGGCTCGAGAACGATGCCCATGGCCATCCCTTCCGGCCGCTCGATCTCGAACACGAGCTCTTCGCCCTCGGGCGTGGACACCTCGAGCACGAGCTCGTCATCGGCCGTGAGAAACTCCCAGTCGAGAAAGTCCTCGAGCTTGCGCCCATTCACCGTCTGGAGCACGGTGCCGGGAACGATGCCGAGCTCGGAGGCGACGGTGTCGGGAAGAACGCGGGCGACTTTGATCATCGCGAGCGCAGGGATGGATGCGCAAAAAGCCACCGTGTGTCGCGGCGCGCGGAGCGAAGCTCGGAACGCCGTACACGGCTGGCTTTGAACATGATGTAACCTAGGAGATGAAGCGGTCGAAATCAAGGCAGAACATGTACTTCGCCCGCTTACGCTCGCCC
>JAQBQC010000008.1 GCA_028287205.1 Gemmatimonadota bacterium | reverse complement strand
ACGATGAAGAAGATGCCGCTGCGTAGCGTGCGCGCGAGACCAATGCCGCGAGCTCGGCTGTGAGCGCGAAAGGTGGACGGCGATGAGCTGTCGGCATTCATGTGGAGGTCACCAATGGCAACACGAGTCGAAGCGCGGACGAGCATGAATCCACTGGACTACGATTACAGCAGTTTTTTCTACTCGTCGAGCGACGACCCGTTTTCGATTCTCGAGCCTTACAACGAGTGGTTCAATCAGGCGGTGCCGGAGGGCTACTACCTCTTCGCACAGGCAATGTCGACGCCGCCCAGCGGCACGGTCGACCTGACGGAAGGATTGCACCACAATCACGTCAAGCTCGTCAATCTATCCTCTTACAACTATCTCGGCCTGTCCTATCGCCGCGAAGTGATCGAGGCGGGGAAGGCAGCGCTGGATAAGTACGGACTTGGAGCAGCGGGCTCGCCCATCCTGAGCGGCACGATGGATGTGCACATGGAGCTCGAGGCTGCGCTCGCCCGCTTCAAGAAGAAGGAAGCGGTGATGGTGTTCCCCACCGGCTACAGCACGAACGTCGGGATGATCTCGGCGCTCATGCGTCCGGGCGACTGGATCATCGCGGACCAGAACGCGCACGCGAGCATCGTCGACGGCGCGATTCTCTCGAAGGCGAACGTGCGCTTCTTCCGCCACAACAATCCGGCGGATCTCGAGAAGAAGCTGAAGCAGACGACGGGGAAGAAGCTCGTCGCCATCGAGGGCGTGTACTCGATGGATGGTGACGAGTGCCCGCTTCCCGAGCTCGTCGCGGTCGCGAAGAAGTACGGCGCGCGCATTCTGCTCGACGAGGCGCACTCGGCGTTCGTGTATGGCGCGAATGGACGGGGCGTGGCGGAGAAGTTCGGGCTCGAGGATGAGGTCGACGTTCACATCGGCACGTTCTCGAAGGCGCTCGGCGGACAGGGCGGCTACGTCGCCGGCTCGCAGAATCTGTACAACTACTTGAAGGGGTTCGCGCGCTCACGCGTGTTCTCCTGCGCGCTGTCGCCGGTGGTCGCGGCTGGCGTGCTCAAGGCGCTCGAGCTCGCGATCGCCGAGCCCGAGCTGCGCGACAAGCTCTGGTCGAACGTCGCCTACATGCGCGGCCGGCTCGAGGAGGAAGGCGTCGATGTCGGCGATGCGACGTCGCAGATCTTCCCGATCATGGTGCGCAACGACCGCCGGATCTTCGAGCTCGGCCACAAGCTGCTCAAGGCGGGTCTCTATTTGCAGCCGATCATCTATCCTGCGGTCGCCAAGCACCGGTCGCGCTTCCGCGTCTCGGTGTCGTCATCGCACACCATTGAACAGCTCGACGAGGGCGTGAGCATTCTCGCCCGCGTACTTCGTGATGAGGGAATACTTGTATGAGCAATTCTGACGGCATGGTGCAGTACCACTTTCGTGATGCGATCGGCGGCTTCTTCGAGTTCCCGACGGAGAACGCGCGCGCGATCCTGCCTCCCGAGCTGCAGCCGATCGAGCCACATCACGGCTCGAGCGTGCTCTCGGTGATGGCATTCGACTTTCACGACAGCCCGGTCGGCGACTACGGCGAGCTGATTCTCTCGATCCTCGTGTCGCCGCGAGTCGAGCCCGGCGTGCCGATGCCCCGCTCCGCCTTCTTCCCGTTCCGTCTCGCGACCACGACGCGCGAGTCGCGCGAGCATGCGATCGAGCGCTGGCACCTGCCGCACTACATGCAGGACATCTCGCTCACGTGGGAGCGCGGCGACGGCCACATCACGATCCACGCGACCGATCGCGGCGAGCCGATCGTCGACATGCGCGTGACGGAGCACGAGTGGTCGAACGTCGATCATCGCTACCAGGCGTTCATGAACGATGAGGAGGGCGCATACACCTCCACGATCATGATGGCGGGGCAGTTCTCCGAGAACGAAGAGGAGCGCGGCGGCATCACGATCCACTCGCAGGCGATGACGGGACTGGTCGAGGACTGGGACGTGGACTTCACGCCGTTCCGCGAGCTGTGGATGAAGAACGGGCTCCAGACTTTCCACCCGCTGCAGACGCTGGCCTCCTACGCGCGTCGATGAACGATCGCATCACGGTGATCGTGAACCCCGCCTCCGGAAGGGGGCGGGGTTCGCGTTTACTCCCTGACATTCGCAAGACATTCGCTGCCGTCGGCGTCACCGACGTGCAGCTCACCGAGCGCCCGGGCGACGAGAGGCGCCTCGCGGCGCTCGCGCTGCATAACGGGGCGACGACGATCGTCGCGTGCGGCGGCGACGGCACGTGGAGCAACGCGGCGAACGCGATTCTCTCCTCTGGCGCCGACTGCCGGCTCGCGCTCCTCGCCGCCGGCACCGGGAACGACTTCGCCAAGACCGTCGGCGCCCCCGCGCGCGACATCGCCGCCACCGCCCGGCTCGTGGCGGAGGGCGCCGAGACGATGGTCGATGTGGGACAGATCGAGGATCGCTACTTTCTCAACGTGACCGGGTTCGGGTTCGACATCGCGGTGCTCGACGACCTCGAGAACATCCCGCTCGTCACCGGCGACCTGCTCTACCTCAGCGCCGCGCTGCGGCAGCTCTTCAAGTTCCGCGGCATGCCGATCGACATCACGACGGAATCGGTGGCGCGCGGATCGCGCGCGCATCTCATGCTCATCATCGCGAACGGGCGCAACTTCGGAGGGATGTTCCAGATCGCGCCGGACGCTCGCATCAACGACGGCAAGCTCGACGCGATCTCCATTCTCGATGCGCCGCCGTTCACGCGCATCTCGATGCTGGCGGCGGCGCCGAGTGGAAGGCACGTGCGCAATCCGCTGGTGCTGTCCGAGCAGGCGTCGAAGTTCACACTGAAGTTCAGCGCGCCACCGGCGTACGAGACCGATGGCGAGTACAACACGGCGAAGTCGTCGACGATCGAGATCTCGTGCATTCCGGGAGCGCTGCGCGTCGCGGCGCCCACGACGAAGTCGATGAGCGTGACGGTGTGAAGGCGATCCGCTTCGCCGCCCCGATCCCGACCTATCTCGCTACGCTCGCCGCCGGAAAGATCTCGCCGCGCTTCTACACCGGCGCGCTCGCGTGCACGCGCTACACGGACATCGAGCAGCCCGCTCTGCCCAGCGAGCGATGGGTGCGCATCCGCACGCGGCTCGGCGGCATCTGCGGCAGCGACCTGAACGTCATCTCGCTGGGCGCGAGCCCTTCGACATCGCCATTCTCCTCGTTCCCGTTCGTGCTGGGCCACGAGAACGTGGGCGAGGTGATCGCGGTCGGGAGCGGCGTGAGCAAGGTGGGCGTCGGCGCGCGCGTGACCGCCAACCCCCTGCTCTGCTGCGAGCCGCGCGGAATCGCGACACGCTGCGCTCCGTGCGAGAGTGGACACCACTCGCGCTGCGCGCACTTCACCGATGGCGACATCGCGCCGGGGATGCTGATCGGCACGACGCGCGGGCTCGGCGGAAGCTGGGGCGAGGAGTTCGTCGCGCACGAGGATCAGCTCGTGCACGTTCCCGATACGATGGTGGACGAGGCGGCGGTGCTCATCGAGCCCTTCGCGTGCTCGGTGCACGCGGTGCGCGCGAATCTGCCCGCCAAGGGTGAGCGCGTGCTGGTGATCGGCGCGGGATCGATCGGACTGCTCACCATCGCGGCGCTTCACGCGCTCGCGCCCGGCGCTCACATCACGGCGCTCGCGCGCTACGACGCGCAGCGCGCGCACGCGAGCCGGCTTGGTGCGGCGGAGGTCGTGCCCGCGCGCGGCGACTACACGAAGGCGCTCGCCGATGCGGGAGGCACGCGACTGCTGAAGCCGATCATCGGGAAGCCGGTGGGCGTGGGCGGCTTCGACAGAACGTTCGTGTGCATTGGCGGCGCGCGCGGAATGGACGACGCCATGCGTGTCACGCGCGCGGGCGGCACGATCGTGCTGCTCGGCAACTCGAGCACGATGAATGGGCTCGACTGGACGCCGCTCTGGCTCAAGGAGCTGACGGTGCGCGGCTCGCTCTGCTACGGCTCGCCGGTGCACGCGAGCGCCAGCGAGGGCGCGTTCGCGGAGGCGGCCGCACTCATCGGCAGCGGAGCGGCACCGATCGCTGGGCTACTCACCCATACCTTCGCGCTCGGCGAGTATCGCAAGGCGCTCGAGACGGCATCGAACAAGGCGGGCGGGGAGAGCATCAAGGTGGCGTTCCGGTTCTGAGCGAACGCCACCTCGATCAAAGCACTACGGCAGTACGATGCTGTTGAAGCTTCCGAGGCTCACTGCCCCATTGCGAGCCAGCGCGCGCCCGACCAGCGTGGCATTGTCGACGAGGGTGATGCTCGTCAGGGCGACGATATTCCCCTTCCACTGCGACGACGTTCCGAGGGTGGCTGAGCTGCCGACCTGCCACCACACGTTCCGGGCTTTCGCGCCGTTGATGAGCACGACGCTGCCGGCGGTGGTCAGATCGGTTCCCGCCTGGAACACGAATGTCGCGTTCTCATCGCCGTTTCCATCCAGCGTCACTGTTCCGGTCACGCCGATGCTGGTGCCGCTGCAATAGACGCCGGGCAGCATGGTGGTGCCGCCGAGATTCGCGACGATGTTTGCGTCGCACGGAAGCCCGGCAAGCGTATTGTACGCGGCGGTCAGATCATTCTGCGCCTGCAGCGCAACCGCATCGCCGAGGTGCTGAACACCGGTGATCACGCACGGACCAAAGCCCGTGATGGTGTTTCCCGGGCTGACGGAGACATTTGCGTTGATCGTACCGTCCGTCACGCACGTCACCGCCGTGCCGGCCATGATTCCGTTCGGCGCCGCCGTGGCGAGATTGGCAACCGGAACCGGCGCGGCGGACGACACGATGACCGTCGCCACGCCGAATTTCCCATTGCTGCTCGCTTTCACGCTTCCGGTGTATGTGCCCGTGACCGAGCCAGCCGTGAACAACCCGGAGGCGGCATCGACGGTGCCGCCGCCGTTCACGACGGTCCACGTTGGGGTGATCGACATGGGATTGCCGGCTCCATCGGTGCCGGAAGCCATGAACTGCGCGGTGCCGCCCGGCGGCAGGAGCTGCGGGCTCGGCGTGACAACGATGTTCGCGAGCGAGTTGGGGGAGCTGACATCGCGGTTTCCGCACGCGGCGGCGAAGGTGCTGAGCATGATGACCGCAGCGAATGCGGCCGTCCGTCCGATTTTGGGCGACAACGAAGAGCACGCGGGAACGAGAAGACGGAACTGCATGAAGACTCCTGACGCATGGAAGGAGGGGGCAACGCGATACGTTGTCCCGTGTGGCAGCGATCTCCAGTGATGTTGTTGGTCAGAGATGACGCTGCTCGTCAGGGCGCGAATACTGACCGAATCGGGCGCGTCGATACATCTATCACCCAGGTAGATGACGAGGGCCTTATCCCATTCGGTACGAGATTGAACAAAGTGAGCGACATCTAACGAAATCCGTCAGATTCTACTGAATCCGCACCATCTCGCTCACCGGCGACACACCGCTCTCGTTGAAGCTCTCGATCGCGAAGAAGTAGTGCTGCCCGATGGTCAGCGCGCGCAGCTCGAGCTCGGAGCCCTCGTCCGCGAACCTCTGATACGTCTGATAGAGCTTGTCGGGCGCGATGCCCCATCGAACGTTGTAGCCAACGGCGCCCGCTACCGGCGCCCACGCGATGTGTGCGTTACGTGCATCGGCCGCGCGTGTGACTGTCAGGCTCGCGGGCGTTGGTGACGGGGATCCGCCGCCGTTGCCGAAAACGCGCACATCGCTGATGGCGAGCGTCGCCGCGCCCACGTGCAGGTGCTCGTAGCGAACGAAGCGCGCGCGCAGGGAAGTCGGGAGCTCGATGTACGCGTTCGGCCGGTCGCGTGTCTCGCGCGAGAGATCCGCAGCGCGGCGCCACGTGCGCCCGTCGAGCGATGTCGAGATCCGAAAGCGTGTGTAAACCGTGGAATCGCTCGCGAACCGCTTCGACTGATAGTCAGCGTAGTTCACCTGGAGCGCGCGCACTTCCGCGCTATGCCCCAGATCGATCGTCAGCGCCTCTCGCGGCGATGTCGATCGCGCCACCCAGATGGTGCGCGGATTTTCGTCCGTCACGTTCGACGCGGGAAAGCTGTCGAGCGCCGATGTCGCGCTCGCGGCCTTGCGATAGGAGAGGAGCATCCAGCCGGTGAACAGCTCGTCCGGCTTCTTCCATCGCTTCGTCGGGACGCGATGCGGAAAGTCGCCGAAGCGCGTGTCGGAGAACATCGCGCCGTCACGATCGAAGCCCGCGGGGAACATCACGATGCGCCGCTCGAACGTCCAGTTCGCGCCTATCCATGTTGTGCCGGTGTTCCACAAGTTGCCGTACGCATCCTCGAACGTGTTGCCGTGTCCCGCGCCGGTGGCAAAGCCGCCGGGCTTGTACGAGACGGGGTTATACGGGGCGTAGGTGAAAGGTCCAAGGGGACTTTCTCCCACGTACGTGCCGTTGGAATACACGTTGTACTCCGTGCCGGGCGCGGCGTACTGGAGATAGTAGTGCCCGTCGTGCTTCGTCATCCACGCGCCTTCGACGTAGGGATGGATGGTGTCGCCGTGATTGCGCCCGAATCGCTCCCAGCCGTGCAGCTCCGGATGCAGCGAGAGCAGCGGCTTCGGCTCCCCCTCGTACGCGAGGCGCCGCTTCTTGTCCAGCTCGATGCCGTAGATCGGATACTCGTTCGACGATCCCCAATAGAGGAACCAGCGGTTGCCGTCGTCGTCGTGAAAGAGTGCGGGATCCCATGGACCCGGCGGGATCGCACCCTTGGGCCACGGCGGCGGCGCACCATTCGGCATCGCGCGCGGCAGCGGCGGCAGCCATCGGTTGTAGTACTCGAGCCTGCCGGTTTCCGGAGCCGTCGTGTAGAGAATCGGACGAGGCTCGAACGTCGACTGCATCAGATACATCGTGTCGCGCACCGAGAGCGCGGCTGGCGCCACGACATCCTCGAAGGGCCAGCGCGAGGGCACGACGAATCGCCAATGAATCAGATCGCGCGAGCGCCAGTAGCCGCCGGCGATCGTCTCGAACAGGAAATACTCACCGCCTTGGCGCACGATCACCGGGTCTGCGCCCGAGCGATACGAGATTCCCTCGTTGAGCTGCTCGAAGTTGTACTTGTAGTCGATGTCGACCGGATTGCAGTACGTGCGAATCCCGGAGCTCTGCGCACGCACAGCCGGGCACACGGCGAGCGCTGCGACGCCGAGCGCCGCGAGCACCTTCGTGTTCATTGCATGCGCGGCGTCGCGGGCTCGAGTACGAGCGTGTCGCCGGCCACGACGAAGTGCGCCTCCTTCGTGTCCACTGAGCTCGTGCCGGCGAAGAGCGTGAAGCCACCCGGCTCGACGACGCGGCGCATCTGCAGATCGTAGAACGAAAGATCCTCGGCGCCAAGCGAAAAGGTGACCGTTTCGCTCGCGCCCGCGCGAATGTGCACGCGCCGAAAGCGCACGAGCTGCTTCAGCGGCCGTGCGACGCTCGCGACATCGTCGCGCAGATAGAGCTGCACGACCTCGTCCGCGTCTCGCGCGCCCACGTTGGACACGGTGACGATGACGCCGAGCGAATCGCCGGCGCGGATGTTGTCGCGCGAGAGCCGCACGTCGCCGTAGCGAAACGCCGAATAGCTCAGGCCGAATCCGAAGGGAAAGAGCTGTGTGGATGAGAGATCGTTGTAGCCGGTCGTGTACTTGTCGCTCGGATTCGGAGGTCGGCCGGAGTTCGTGTGCGCGAGGTAGAGAGGCACCTGTCCCGTGGCGCGCGGAAAGGTCACGGGCAGCTTGCCGGACGGCGAGTATGCGCCGAAGAGCACATCCGCCACCGCGTTCCCGTGCTCGGAGCCGAGATACCAGCTCTCGACGATCGCGGGCATGCTGTCGGCGATCCACGGAATCGCGAGCGGCCGGCCGTTCATGAGCACGACGACCACCGGCTTGCCACGCGCGGCGCGGCTCACGCGCTGCGCCAGCTGCAGCTGCCCGAGCGGAAGCTCGAGAAACGCCCGGCTCTCCGCCTCGCCGGTGCGATCCGCGTCTTCGCCGAGCACGAGCACGATCGCGTCTGCATCACGTGCGAGTGCCTCCGCCTCGGGAATTCCCGTGGTGTCCGCGCCCTCGGGTGATGCGCCCGCCGCGTAGCGGATTCGCATCGCCGGATTCACGTGGCGAAGTCCATCGAGTACGGACACCGCCTCATTCGCCTGACCGACGATCGTCCACGATCCCATCGCGCTCTTCGCGTCGGCGGCGAGTGCGCCGATCACTGCGAGCGACTTGATGTCGCGCGACAGCGGCAGCGTCGCGCGGTCGTTTTTCAGCAGCACGATCGACTCGCGCGCCGCGGTTCGCGCCGCTTCGATGTTCGCGCTGCTGCGCGTGACGCGCGCCGCCTTCTCCTCGCTCGCGCCATGATATGGATCCGAAAAGAGCCCGAGCTCCCATTTCGCCCGCAGCACGCGACGAGCGGATTCGTCGATGTCGCTTCGAAGCTGCTGATTGGTGCGTGCTCGCGCAGGAAGGCTGTCCGCATAGACGCCGTCCGACATGTCGACGTCCACGCCCGCGCGCATCGCGAGCTGCCCCGCTTCGCCGCTCGTCGCCGCGACGCCGTGCTTCACCAGCTCCATCACCGCCGTCCAGTCGCTCACGACCAAGCCGCCGAAGCCGAGCCGATTTCGCAGCACGTCGCGCAGCATCCACGCGCTGGCATGGGGCGGCGATCCGTTCACCGCGCTGAACGCCGGCATGATGGAGCCCACACCAGCGCTGATTGCGGCGCGGAAGGGCGGCAGATACGTGCTCCAGAATGTGCGCTCGCTCAACTCAGCGGTGGCGTAGTCGCGCCCGCCCTCCGATGCACCGTAGCCCGCATAGTGCTTTGCGGTCGCGAGCATCGAGGCGGGATCGTCCAGCCGAGTGCCCTGAAACCCGCGCACGCGCGCGGCAGCCATCACGGAGCCGAGATAGGGCTCCTCGCCCGCTCCCTCCACGATGCGTCCCCATCGGGGATCGCGCGCGATGTCCACCATCGGCGCAAACGTCCACACGATTCCATTCGCCGTCGCCTCGATGGCCGCGATCCGCGCATCCGACTGCGCAAGCGATGGGTCGAAGCTCGCCGCCTCTGCGAGCGGAACGGGAAAGACGGTGCGATAGCCGTGGAGGACGTCGAGCGAGAAGAGCAAGGGAATCCGATGCGGCGATTCCTCCACCACGAGCTTCTGGAGGGCGTGGGTGCGATCCGCGCCCCACACGCCAATGATCGATCCGACCAGCCCAGCGCGAACCTGCGCGGTGCTCCCCGCGGGCCTCTGCGGCCCGGTCTGCAGCCCTTCGGCCGGCGACATCGTGAGCTGGCCGATCTTTTCCTCGAGCGTCATGACCGACAGCAGCGAGTCAACGAACTGTGTCTCGCGCGCGTTGGCCGGAGGGGCGCTGCGAGTGGTCACGCCGGGAGCTGTTGTGGGCCGCGTCGGGTGCGCCGTGCTGCACGCGGCGGCGGCGAAGGCGAGTGGCAACAGGTTGGCAATTTTCACGTGCAAAGCCTCACAGATTGCCTGCGTCGAATCAAGCTTTAGCTACCCGAAAGGCCTGTTGCGTACCCCCCCCATCGCTTTCATCTTGCGAGATACCCACCCCCGGAGCCACATGCACAGCTCTGTAATGCTGCGGCGAGCGTTCGCCGCTGCCGCTGCGTTGGCAGTCGTTCCCGCAGCATCCGTCGCGCAGACCCCCGATACCGCGGCCGTTCCGAAGGTCGGAGCACAGGCGCCGGATTTTTCGGCGCCCGCCTCCACGCGCTACGGGCTGCTCAAGAACCCTCTCCAACTCTCCGCTCTGCGCGGCAAGACCGTGGTGCTGGCGTTCTTCCCGCGGTCGCGTACGAAGGGATGCACGGTGCAGATGGAATCGTACCGCGATCGCTACGCGACGCTGTTCGCTGGGGGCAAGGGAATCGTCGTCGTCTCGATCAGCACCGATGCGGACACCACGCAGCAGTCGTGGGCGCGGGACGCGAACTTTCCGATGGTGTTCGTGAGCGACTCGAGTGGCGCGATCGGCAAGAAGTACGGTGTGATCGACGAGAAGAATCACTACGACACACGTGTCGCGTTCGTGATCTCGCCGGATGGCAGGATCTCCTATCGTGCGATGCCCTTCAAGGAGCTCACGGAAGCGGCGTACGCCGAACTGGGCTCCGCAGTGGCGAGCGCGTCGCACAACACGAGCGCAGGCACGCATTGAGGGGACGCGCCACCCGACTGCATTCGCGCACGACGTCCAAGCGCGCGTCCGCCGGCACCGAGAAATCGGACCGGACGGCCGCGCACGGCCTGCTCCAGGCGGCTGAGCGCGACTTGCAGCAGGTGGTGCTCGACATTCACGATGGGCCGGTGCAGGACATCTTCAGCGCGCTGTCGCAGGTACACCTGCTGCGTATTCGGCCTGAGCTGCAGGCCGGCGAAGCATCGATCGGGCTTCGGCGCGTTGCCGCCGCACTCGAGCGGGCGCTCGGCGAGATCCGCAGCTTCATCGGCGCGTTTCGACCGCCCGAGTTCGAGCGGCGGCCGGTGGGCGCGATCATCGAGGGGCTGATCGTGCAGCACGAGTCGATCACGGGCAACACCGTCGATCTCGAGGTGGCGGAGGACCTCCCCGAGGTATCGGTCTCGCTCAAGATCGCGATCTATCGGATTCTGCAGGAGGCGCTCGCGAATGCCACCCGGCACGCGCAGGCGTCCGAACATTCGGTTCGCATGGTGGTAGAAGACAATGAGCTCGTACTCGAGGTGCGCGACGATGGGCGCGGCTTCGACGTCGCGGGAATTCTCGAGAGCGAGAACGACGTTGGCGTAACGGGCGGACACTTCGGGTTGCGCGGCATGCGCGACCGGGTGGCGATCATGAATGGAACGCTGGAGATCGACTCCGGTGCAGACGGCACGTGCGTCGAAGTTCGATTCCCCATCCAATGACGAAGGTGATTCGGTGATGACGCCCTCGGTGATGCCATGATTCGCGTGATGCTCGTGGACGATCATCCGCTCGTGCTCGAAGGTCTGCGCGCGATGATGGACGCCGAGCGAGACATTCAGGTGGTCGCGACGACTACCGAAGGCGAGCGCGTGCCGGATTTGGTGCGGCTGCATCGTCCCGACGTCGTCGTGCTCGACCTCGAGCTGGGCACCACGAACGGCTACGAGGTGCTGAAGAAGCTGCGCGCCGAGCAGACGCAGATCCGCGTGCTGGTGCTCACGGCGTATGGTGATGGCGAGTCGATGCGTGCGGCGCTCGAGCATCAGGCGGATGGCATCGCGCTCAAGACCGACGCTCCTGCGCGCACGGTGGACGCGCTGCGCGCGGTGCACTCGGGAGTGCTCGTCTTTCCGCAGGCTGCGAAGCGGTGGATGCGGAAGTCGAACGAGCGCGCGATCGCAGGGCCGGGCTCGTTGAGCGAGCGCGAGCGGGAGGTGTGGGCGCTACTCGCCGCCGGGCTCTCGAACGGCGTGATCGCCACGCAGCTCGGCGTCAGCGCGAGCACCGTCAAGTTTCACACGCAGAATCTTTTCCAGAAGCTCGGCGTGAACAACCGCACGGCCGCCGCGGTCGAGTACGAAAAGCAGATTCCCGCCGCTGCCCGGGTTCGGGAAAAGCTGGTTTAGCGTCGAGAGCGGGAAGCTCGTCACCCACTCGGAGCTCCTTCCGTTTCCGTCCGTTTTTTGTCCGTTCCATCCGTATTCAAATTGTTAGAGCCTGTATCGCGCAGCCTCGGGCCACGTTCGCGACTGCCGCTCGGGCTAGCCCTAACAAGTTGGGAAACGGATTGATCGGAGTGAACGGACACAAACGGATCAAACGCGAAACGACGTCAGCGAGCTTCAGCGCTTTGCGGGCGTGATGTCCACCGAGATGCCCAGCCACTTCTGCTGATTGAAGCGCCACACGCTGAGGATGCATCGTGTGACGTGGCCGAGCAGGATCGCGAGCCAGATATGGATGGGCTGCAGTGTGCCCAGGTGGCGGATCGTGAAGCAGATCCCGAGCGGGATGATCACCTGCGAGATGACCGAGATGTAGAGCGGACTCTTCGTGTCGCCCGTGCCCTGCAGCGCTCCCGTGTAGGTGAGCGCCACCGAGATGAACAAGCCCGAGAAGCTGAGCACGCGCAGCAGCTGCGTGCCGAGCTCGATCACTGCCGGCTCGTGCATGCCGAAGATGGCGAGCAGCTGGCGCGGGAAAAAGAAGAAGATCAATCCGATGAACGCCGCGACCATCGCACCGTATCGTGCGGCGATGTGTACCGCCTTGATGGCGCGATCCGGATTGCCGGCGCCGAGGTTCTGGCCCGCCATGGCCGATGCGGCACCCATGAGCCCCATGGATGTCCAGGTGATGAGCGAGAAGAGCTCGGAATAGGAGACCGTGAACACCGCCTGCGCGACGGCGCTTTGCGCCAGCGAGCCGATGAACGAGAGCATCAGCACGCCGCCCACGTTCATCGCGATTCCCTGAATGCCGGTGGGGAGCCCGAACTTGAACAGCGACCTGATGATGGCCCAGTCGGGACCCCAGCCGACTCCGCGCGGGAACGACACGACCCATCCGCCCTTCCAGAGCTTGATGAGTGAGTACGTCGCGATGATTCCGGTTGCGGTCACCGTGCCCATGGCGGCACCGGCGGTGCCGAACGCGGGGATCGGGCCGAGTCCGCGAATGAGAATGACGTTGAAGATGATGTTGAGCACCGTCATCGTGACGCCGAGGATCATCGGGGTGCGCGCGTCGCCAGCGGAGCGGAGTGCGCCGGCCATCATGAAGTAGACGAGCATGCCCGTGCTGAACGTGAACATGATGCGCAGGAACGGCAGTGCCAGCACCTTCACCTCGGGCGCGGCGTTCACGAGGTCGAGCAGCGTCGGCGCGAGGAAGAGGCCGACCGGTGCCATCACGAATACCGACAGCCCGATGGCGGTGACGAATGCCTGGTAGACGGTGCGATTTACCTTTTCCGCTTCACCTGCCCCCGCAAAGCGCGAGACGAGCACGCTCATGCCCGTGAAGAGTGACGAGATAAAGACGATCACCATGATGAAGATCTGATACGAGACACCGATGGCGGCATTTGCCGTGAAGCCGACGAGATG
>JAQBQC010000541.1 GCA_028287205.1 Gemmatimonadota bacterium | reverse complement strand
ACGGCGAGACTCGTCACGTCCTCATGGGCACGGTGCTCACCGAGCTGCGCATGGAGCCGCACACCATCACCACGTTCGTCGACATCACCGAGCGGAAGCGTGCAGAGTTGGCCGCGAGTCGTCTCGCGGCGATCGTCGAATCGTCGGACGACGCCATCATCGGCAAGGACCTCGATGGCATCGTCACCAGCTGGAACAAGGGGGCTGCGAAGATATTCGGCTACACGGCCGCGGAGATGCTCGGAACGTCGATCATGCGGTTGATCCCCGACGACCGCCGGGACGAGGAAAAACTCATCCTCGGCAAGATTCGCTTGGGAGCAAGCGTCGAGCATTTCGAGACTCACCGTCGCGCAAAGGACGGGTCCCTCATCGAAGTGTCGGTAACCGCGTCACCCATACGAAATGCAACCGGCCAGGTCGTAGGGGTCTCGAAGGTCGCGCGCGACGTAGCCGAGCGGAAACATGCGGAGGGCATTCTTCGCGAGCGGGAGGAGCAGCTCCGATTGTACGCGGAGCACAGCCCGGCGGCCATCGCAATGCTCGATCGCGACATGAAGTACGTCGTGGTCAGCCATCGTTGGATGGAGGCATTCCGCCTCGAGGGAGGGCCGCTCGTCGGACGCAGTCACTACGACGTCTTTCCGGAGATCCCGCGGCGCTGGAGGGACGTGAACCAGCGCTCACTGGAGGGCGAGGTTGAACGCTGCGACGAGGAGATTTTTCTGCGCGCCGACGGTAGTGTCGACTGGTTGCGCTGGGAGACGCGGCCATGGCACAAGGCCGATGGCTCCATTGGCGGCATCATCATTTTCGCCGAGAACATCACCGAGCGAAAGCTCGCCGGAGCGGCGCTGCGTGCGAGCGAGGAGCGCATGCGCTTCGCGCTCGAGAATGCGGAGATCGGCATCTGGGACATCGACTTCGTCAACGGCACGATTCGCTGGTCGCACACGCTCGAGGCCCAATACGGTCTCGCTCACGGAGCGTTTGCCGGAACCTTCGACGCCGTCACGGAATGCACCCACCCCGATGACCGAGCGGCTGTCGAGGAGACGCTGCGTAACGCAAGGGCGTCGGGCGAAGACTTCTCGATTCAGAGTCGAGCGATCTGGCCGAACGGTGAAGTGCACTGGCTGAACGGCGCCGGTCGCATCCAGCTCGATGAGCAGGGAGCCCCGGTGCGGGGCGTTGGCATCTCCATGGACATCACGGAGCGGCGCCGTCTGGAAGCACAGTTTCAACAGGCGCAAAAGATGGAGGCCGTCGGCCGGCTGGCGGGAGGCGTCGCGCACGACTTCAACAATTTGCTCACCGTCATCCTGGGGTACTGTGAGCTGTTGATGCGCGACTTCGATCAGGGGGATGTACGCCGCTCCGACGTGGCGGAGATCCAGAGCGCGGGCACGCGCGCGAGCAGGCTGACACGGCAGCTGTTGGCGTTCAGTCGCAAGCAGATCATCGAGCCGACGCTCCTCGATCTCAATCAAATTGCGACCGATCTGCAGGCCATGCTCGGGCGTCTCATCGGTGAGGACGTAGAGGTCGCGTTGAATCTCGCGCCGGACCTGGCGTACGTGATGGCCGATCGGGGCCAGCTCGAGCAGATCGTAATGAACCTCGCGGTCAACTCGCGCGACGCCATGCCGCACGGAGGTACGCTCACCATCGAAACCGCCAACGTCGAGCTCGACGAGCAATACGCGAAGGCACATCCCGGAGTTGAGCCGGGAGGCTACGTAGCGCTCATCGTCGCCGACACGGGATGCGGGATGACGCCTGAAGTGCAGGCTCGCATCTTCGAGCCGTTCTTCACGACGAAGGAAGCCGGCCGGGGTACGGGATTGGGAATGGCGACTGTCTACGGCATCGTCACGCAAAATCGCGGCAGCATCGATGTCGACAGCGAGATAGGCAGGGGCACCTCGTTCAGGATTTCCTTTCCGCGGTCGGATGAAACGGAGCACGTCGCGGAGACACCGCCGACGGCCGCTCGCCCGTCATCCGCGAGACACACCGTTCTGCTCGTAGAGGACGAGGACGGGCTTCGTGAGCTCGCGAGAAAGCTCCTCGAGCGCCTGGGCTACATCGTGCTCGTGGCGGCCAATGCCGTCGAGGCGCTGCAACTGTTCGAGGACAATCCCTCCATCGACGTGGTCCTCACGGATGTCGTCATGCCCGGTGCCAGCGGTCCGGAGCTGTCCCGGGAGCTGGTGGAGAGACGGCCCGGCCTCAAGGTGATCTACATGTCCGGCTACACCGACGAAACCATCGTGCATCACGGCGTGCTGCGGTCAGGGATCTCGTTTCTGAACAAGCCCTTTACCTCGGAGACGCTCGGAGAGAAAATTCGTCAGGTGCTTGAACCGTAGAGCGCCCTGGCGCGAGGCTCATGAGCTACGGCGGGATTCGCACGCACATCACTGAGATCGTTCGCTGTTCGCTCGCCTTCATTCTCGCATGCGCGCTGCCTGCGTGCAGCGAGGCGCAGGACGTCGAGCCGCGCATCGAGGCCACGACGAACAGCGTCGTGGCCGATCTCCCCGCGACTGCATTTCGCAACGCGAACGGCAGCCCGCGTCTGCGCGACGATCAGTACCGCTTCGTGCGCCAGCGCATCGTACCGCTCCTCGAGCAGTGGTCGCGCGACCAACGTCTCGCGATCAATCCCGCGTACGTCACCGCGCTCATGCTCAAGGAGAGTGGAGGCGATTCGCTCGCCGTGAGCAGCGCACCTGCGCTCGGCCTCGCGCAGCTCACGGCGTCCGCGGACTCCGACATGCGACTCATGGTGACCGAGTATCACTTCCAGTGGATGGCACCCGAGGTGAATCGGTGGCCGCGCCACGCCGCGGTGCGCGCGCCCGCTGCGACGGCGCCGCTGATCGACTCGCTGCTCGCGCGAGGCGTCGTGACTGCACGCAATGAGTATCTGTTCGATCCCGGGACGAGCGCGCGCGCGGCGGTATTCTGGATCCGGCTGCTCGAGAACAAGTGGACCACTGATTTCTGGCCGGGCGGTTACGGCCCATCTGCCCGTGCTCGCCTGAATGGCGGGAAACCGCTCACCGAGCGTCAGATGTTCGATCTCGTAACCGTCAGTTATAACAGAGGATACATCGAGGTCAAGGCGCTGGTCGATCGCTACGGCCCAAACTGGACGTCGCACCTCGCCGAGCTCACCGGCGGGCGGGCCGAAGCGGCGGATTATCTCGAGCGCGTGCGGGCGTACACGACGCTGTTGCAAGGCGCACGCGACCGATCCGCGCCGCAATAATCGTATGCAACTTTTCCGGGGTACCCCACGTATTACCAGTGCGGGCCCGGAACCCGTGTGTACGATCTCGACAAATTGAAATAAAAAAAGCCGTTCGCCCGTGGTGTGCGCTCACAGTTGAGGGGTGTGTTCCTCCTTGCCCCGTGAGATCACCTTCCAAACCTCGGACGAACGGCTTTTCATTTTGCCAGCTCTGCCGCAAGATATCCGACATTCAAAAAGTTGGCCAGTCGGTCAGAGCTCGAGGGACAGCTGGCTTCCAGCCACGGCGCCCCGCGATCCTCGTCCCGCGCTGAACGGTCCGCACGTGGCCCCCTGCGAGGCGGCGGACATCACTCCGCGAAAGCTCGTGCGCACCAGCGCGTCGCGCATCGAGCTCAGCGCAATCGCCGGATCGTTGCAGCGCTCACTCAGATGCGCGAGCACGAGCTGGGCGAGCCCCCCATGCGCACAATCGCGCGCGAACATCCCCGCGCGCCGGTTGCTCAAATGCCCGTACGCGCCGCCGATCCGCGATTGCACCGACGGCGGATACGGACCTGCGCGCAGCATTCCCTCATCGTGATTCGATTCGAGCACGAGAATGTCGAGCCGCTCGAACGTGCGACGGTACGACGGCGGCACGTGTCCGAGATCGTAGATGATCCCCGCGCGCGTTCCGCTGGAGTGCGCGGTCGCGAGCACGGCCACGGGCTCCGTGCCATCGTGCGGCGTTCGCACCGTGTGCACGCTCAGATCCCCGAGCTCGAGCGTCGCGCCCGACGCGAACGGTCGTGCGCAAATCTCCTCGAGCAGCGGATAGCCCGCGATCGTTCCCGTGCTCGCGTACACGGTCCACTTCCACCGCTTGGCGGCCGCGCACACGCCCCGCACGTGGTCGGTGTGCTCGTGTGTGATGATCGCACCCTCGATCGAATCGCCGCTCACGCCGATTGAGGCGAGCCGCTTCGCGAGCTCGCGCACGGGGAATCCCGCGTCGATGAGAATGCGCGTGCCCGCGCTCTCGACGAGCACCGCGTTTCCCGCGCTCCCGCTGCCCAGCACCCACACCCGCATCTACGCGCTCCGGCTCTTGGCGTGCGACGCGCTGAGCTGGCGACGCCCGCGCTCGCTCAGCGCGACCGACCGCCGCGACATCACTTGCGTCGCAATGTCGAGAAATTTCGCCAGTCGAAACTCCGTCACCGCATCCCCGTCGACCCAGGAGAATGGCGCCACGTACTTGGGCGGAATCGCCGCGCCGAACACGTTCGCACCCGCGCCGATCACCGTGCCCGTGCTCAGTCGCGTGCCTATCCCTGTTTTCGCATGATCGCCGATCATCGATCCAAGCTTAGTCGTCCCGGTGTCCCGCAGGCCAGCCGGCGTCCACAGCTGCACCGACCCGTACGTGTTCTTCAGATTGCTCGTGATCGTGCCTGCGCCGAGGTTCACCCATCGGCCGAGATACGAGTGTCCGACGAACCCCTCGTGTCCCTTGTTCGAGTGGCCGAGCACCACGGTCTCGGAGATCTCGCCGCGGATGACGCTCCACTCGCCGATCGAGCACGCATTCACGCGGTCGCCGAGCACGCTCGCATTCTCGAGTACCGCACACGGACCCACGAGCCGCGTGAACGCGCGCACGTGCGCACCGCGGCGCACGAGGACGGGGCCGCTCGTCACGTCGAACACGACCTGCGGCTCGACGCTGGCGCCAATCTCCACACACACGCGATCCCCGCCGATCACGATGGCTCCCGCTGGAAGCACACACGAGAGATGCGGACCGAGTCCCTCGATGTCCTCGTGCAGCTGCGACACGAGCTGGGAGATCAGATCCCACACGTGCTCGACCCACCGCCCCGGAATGTCGACGACGCGCGTGCCCGCGGCGCGCAGCGACTCCAGCGCACGCGCGCCATCGCCGAGCTCACCGGCGCGCAGCGCGCCTGAGATGCGCACGGCCGCGACCGCGCCATCGCACGTCCACACGTCGGCATCGTGCGTGC
>JAQBQC010000517.1 GCA_028287205.1 Gemmatimonadota bacterium | reverse complement strand
AGGGCGAAGTGCATGGCCACGGTGGTTTTTCCGGAGCCGGTGGGGCCCACGACGAGCGTGGTCGTCCCGGCCCACACACCACCATCGAGCATGGAGTCGAGCCCGGGAACACCCATTGACGCGCGGTCGACCCGTGGCGTGTACGTCGCGGCCACGCGTGGAGAGACGAGTCGCGGATAGAGCTGTATCCCCTGGTCCGTGATCCGGAAGGCGTGCTGCCCTTCCCGATACGACGAGCCGCGCAGCTTGAGCACGCGCAGATAGCGCTCATCGCGCGTGCCGAGCGACTGCCGGGCGAGCTGGATGATCGAATCGCTCACCGCGAACTCGGGATAGCGCTCGATGTCGGCCATCGTGTACTCGCCGAGGAGCAGCACGGTTGCGTCGTACGCGGACAAGAGCCCGGCGAGATCCGAGATCATGCGGCGCGTCTCCGGAATCGAGATCGCGAGATCGTGGATCGCGCGGAACGAGTCGATCACGATGAGCTTGGGCGATTGGCTCTTGATCAGATTCCTGAGCCAGGGCACGACCGCGGCAGGTCCATCGCTGGTGAGGAGCGGGCCGATGTCTTCGTACAGGATCTCCGTGCCGAGCTTCGTCTCGTCGAAATACGAGAAGCGCTGAACGTAGCTCACCATCTTCGACATCGGCTCGGAGAGGGTGCTCACGTACACGATCGGGCGGCCCGGGCTCGCATTGCCGAACAGCAGCTGCTCGGCGAACACGGTTTTGCCCGTGCCCGGCTGGCCCATCACGATGTTGATCGAGTGCGCGGGAAGCCCCCCTCCAAGTACGAGGTCTGCCTGCGGATTGCCGGTGCTGATGCGGGGAAACAGCTCGTTCGCGCCGCCGTTCGGTGTCGTCACGCCTGGCCTGCCGCGGCTTGGGCGATCGCGCGTTGAGCGAGGAGCTCGCGCACCGTCTCCACCAAACGCTGCTCGGCCAGGGGCTTCATGAGGAAGGCGTCGGCACCCGCCTCGCGGGCGCGGCTCTGCGCGGCGAGGATGCTGAAAATCAGCACGACCGTGTCCTTCAACTCCACCTCTTTTCGCACGGCGCGACAGAGCGCCAACCCGTCGAGCTTTGGCACCAGGACCTCCGTGATGATGATGTCGGGCTTCATCGCTCGCGCCATTTCGAGCGCAGCCAACCCATCGGGGGCAAACTCCACGCCGAAGCCGGCCTCGTTGAGGAAATAGGCCTCGAGATCACGCACGTGCGGATCGCGCTCGACGACGAGAATGATCGCGCGGTGTCCTTGCGAGGTACCCTGGCTACTCATGTCCCGGGGGCGCGCGGCACGCGCCGGAGAGCAGAACGTCTCAAGCCGACTCCAGCTGGTAAGCATGAAAAAACATCCGGTGGCGCCGGGAGATGCATGCTGCAGTAGCTTCGAGGCCGGGCGAGCGCCGTAACATTTGTTTACAAGTACCGTGCCGAATCAAAAAGACGCCAATGTATCAGATCAATACAAGGTCGTCTTTCGAATCGTGCCCGTTCCGTGCCCCATTCTACGCACTACGGCCATCGAATGTTAGCCAGTAGAGCGTAGTCCCCGATTCGCGCATCGCCAGTGCCCGTGCGGCAACGAATCCTTTGCCACTGTACGTGCCGTCCAGGCGCACGCGCGCGGCCTCATGCAGCATGTCGGCGGCTGCGGCGGCGCCGGGCAGCGCGCGTCCATACGCGCCCGCGTACGCCGAATGAATGATCTCGACACGAGAGCGATCGACGCGCGCAATTCGTTCCCCCGCCACACGCTCGAGATAGCGTCGCGTGCGCGCGGCGAGTGAGAGCACGCGCATGCGCCCCGCCGCAATCCGCGGCGCCACGCGCGCGCCCACGACCGCGGTGTCCATCCCCGCGATCGCGAAGCCGAGCGCGAGACCGGCCGCTGTGCCGCCGCTTCCGACGGGTAGCACGACGCGCAACGGCACCGGCATCTCGCCACGAGCCACCTGTTCCGCGAGCTCGAGCGCCGCGTTCACGTGTCCGAGCATGCCGAGCGGCGATGTCCCTCCCGGCGGAATCCAGCGAATGCCGCGACCGCGCGCGGCGTGGGCGCGAAGCAGGCCGACGGTGGGTCCCGGCACGGTGATCACCCGCGCGCAGAGTGCACGCGCGCGATCGGCGACGTCGAGCGCCGAGGGATTCATCTCGTGCTTCCATCGCACCGCGCGCGTCGTGCCGCCGAGCGCTCGCACGTAGGTGGCCGTGGTGAGGATATGTGTGGATCCCTCGCCGCCAGCCGTGAGCACGATCTCGCCCGGCGCGAGGTCCGCGAGCAGAAACTCGAGCGCGCGCACCTTGTTGCCGCCGAGCGGCGAGGCGGTGAGATCGTCGCGCTTGATCCAGAGCTCCCCCGCGAGGCGCTCGCCCGGAAGCTCGAGACGCTGCACGGGCGTGGGAAAGTGCCCGAGCACGACGTGCGGGATGCGCGCGAGGGCGGGGAAGCGTCGGACGATCGGGAGCGTGCTCACACGCGAAAATATCGCGTGATCAGCTACCCGTCGCGCGGTCGGCCGTCATCGCCTTCGTCCTGCACCTCGATCGGATCCCCGAGCGCGTCCTCGACGTAGAGCATCTTCACCGGCACCATCACCGCGGCGAGCAGCGGCACCGCGATCATGAGGCCGAGGAATCCGAAGAGGAGGGCCATGAGCCCCTGCGTCACGATCGTGAGCACGGGAGGCAGATCCATCCCTCCCTTCATGAGCAGCGGAATGAGGATGTGGCCCTCGAGCTGCTGAATCGCGAGATACGCGAGCCCCACGTACAGTGCCTTCTCTGGCGAGTCGAGAAAGCCCATCGCGATCGCGGGCACCGCGCTCAACACGGGGCCGATGGTCGGGACGAACTCGAGGAGTCCGGCGATGATGCCGAGCGCGAAGGGCGCTTTCACTCCGAGCAAAAGCAGCGCGATGGTCGAGACCACGCCGATCGTCAGCATGGCGATGAGCTGCGTGACGAGCCACTTGCGCAGCATCGTCGACATCGTGGTCAGGACTTCGGAGATGCGCTCGCGCTTCCGCTTCGGGAAGAGATG
>JAQBQC010000514.1 GCA_028287205.1 Gemmatimonadota bacterium | reverse complement strand
GCAATCGTCGTCTTCCCCCCGCCGGACGGCGCCGAGAGGATGACCGGGAACATCTTCATTCGATGTTCTCCACCTGCTCGGCGATCCGCTCCAGCTCTTCCTTAACCGCCACGACATCGTGCAGCATCGCGGCGTCCTTCGACTTGCTGCCCGTGGTGTTCGCCTCGCGCAGCATTTCCTGCAACAGAAACCCGAGCCGCTTGCCGACAGGCTCCTTCTTACCACTCACGAGCGTCTCGCGAAACGCCGATACGTGCGACCGAAAGCGATCCACCTCTTCGCTGACGTCGAGCCGGTCCGCGAGCAGCGCGATCTCCTGCGCGAGTCGCTGCTGATCCAGATCAACGCCTTCCGTCAGCTCCTTCACCGCCTTCGACAACCGCTCTCGCTCGGCAACCAGTCGCGCCGGAGCGCGCTGCGCAATGCGGCCCAGCGCAGCTTCCACCGTGGCGATCCGTTCCTCGAGCAGCGTCGCGAGACGCGCGCCCTCCACCTCGCGCATGCGCGTCAGCGCGGCCAGCGCCTCGCCGGCGAGCTTCTGCACCTCGGCCGCGGTGCCAGCGCCCTCCTGATCCTGCCCGCTCGCAATCACGTCGGGAAAGCGGAGAATCGTCGCCAGGTCCACCGGCCCATCGAGCTGGTGCCGCTGCTGCAGCCCTCGCAGCAGCTCCGCGTAGCGTGCGACCTTCTGCTCGTCGATCGCCTGCACCTCGTTCGCCGCTCGCTCGATTCGCGCCGTCGCAGTGACGTGTCCGCGCGCGACGCCCTTGCGTAGCTGCTCTCTCAGCTCGCCCTCCCACTGGGAGAGCGCGCCAGGAAGCTTGATGCTGGGATTGAAAAAGCGGTGGTTCACCGTTCGCAGCTCGAGCGTCACCTGCTGCGATCCGATGGGGCCTGCGGCGGCCCCGAAGCCCGTCATGCTTCGTATCATGTGGAATCGCGTAAGTTATGACGGCACAACGAGCTTGTCAATTCCAGAACTGCCAGCGAATGCCGTATACGAAGCGCTGCGTGGGGAGCAGATAGCCATTCACCTGCTCCACCCGTGCGCCTGAACCCGAGTAGGAATTGAAGAAGATCGCCGCATCGAGGATGTGAAACTCGATGCGCCCGACGAACGCGTTGCTGAATAGCACCGCGACACCGTTCGGGTCCGAGAGCGACTCGAATCCGCCTTGAACCGGGAACGGCACGTCTCGGCGGTACTCGTGCGCGAACCCCGCGACGAGCCGGAAATGCTTGGTCGGAAAGCGCTGCAGCCACTGCGTGTCGATGTAGAGCTCCTCGTGCGACTGCAGCTTGGGCCGATAGTAGCCGGTGCTGTTCCAATCCACTGCCCAGACATTCGCGCCGATGTCGCGCCAGATTTTCCCTCGCACGGCCAGGAATGGTCCCGTGGCGGCCATCGTCGGCTCGCTCTTGTAGAGCGTGTCGTAGGCAATGAGCCCCGGCACCACCGCCTGTGCCCTGCGCCAGATCCCGGCTGAGAACCACGCCCTGCTGATCTTGATCCCCGCTTCCAGGCGCGCAGACACCTCGTCCTCGTCGCCGAAGGCGGTGCCCCCATGTCGCCGCGCGACCGTGCCGGCGACCGCGAAAAATGGCAGCGGAGTCAATCGCGCGGTCGCCTCCTCCGTCGAGCTGCTGTCCGCCCCGCGTCGTTCGGCGTACAACGAGAGCGCGAGCAAACGGCGCTCGAAGCTCGCGCGAACCTCCGTCGCGCTCACGCCGCCGGTCTGCAGCTTGTGATATCGCTCCGCGCCGCTCAGGCGAAGGCCCCACCGCGTGAAGCCGCCAGTCGCGATGTACTGCGTGCTCGTGCGCACGGTGTCCGCCGAATCGGTGGGCAGCGTGCCGAGCGCGCTGAAGGGAGTTTTCTCCGTGAAGTTCGAATGCGCTAACATGGTCTGCACCCACACACCGCTGTCCGGATCGCCGTGTCCCAGTCGCAGATACATGTCGGTGCGGTTGCGCTTTTGTCTCGGAATCCCGGGCTCGAGCAGCGTGTTCGCGATGTCCTGCTGGCGGAGATCACGATCGCGATCCGCGTTCATGTAGAATCCGTCGACGCTCCAGTCCTTGTTCGCCCAGCCGAGGCGACCAAAGAGCGCGAGCTCGCTGCCGCCGCCCACTCCCACGTCGGATGCCGTGCCGTAGTTCTGGCCGCCCACCTGGAGAATCTCGCCGTGCTTGTAGCGCTTGCCGAAGAATGCGCGGTAGAGATTCGTGCGCTGGTCTCCGGTGAGCACGTCGATGCGGGTCGATGTCGTGGTTCGCGTCACGGTCCACGTGCGACAGTAGACGCGCAGCTCGTCCGCGCCTCGCTCGATGGTGACCTGCTCGAGCGACCACAATTGCAGCTCGGCGAGATCGAGCGCACCACCCGCGCGCGGATCGAGATTGTCGATCTCCATCCCGTCGAGAAACACGCGCACGCGTCCAGGGTTTCCCGCGTACGCGCCGAACTGCGGCGACGCGAGGTTGCCGGTGGTGAATGTCGTCACACCCGGCACGTACTCGAGGAGCTGCGTGAGTGTGAGCGCGCCGGTGGCGAACATCTCCTCGCGACTCCACGTGAACTGCTCGCCGACTCCGAGCACCGGCGGCATTTCGGCATGCGCGATCGGCGCCTTGACCGTGTCCTTCGAAATCTTGGTCGCGGTATCTCCGGGGTGCAGCCCCAGAATAGTGACGCTGTCGCCGATCACCGTGTCGCCGGGCGCGAGGACGGTGTCGCCCGGTGCCAATGCCGGGCGGGGTTTCGTCGAATCCGCTTTCACGCGCGCGCTGTCGGGCTTCGTTGTTGGCGGAGCCGCAGGCTTGTTTGCGTGCACCGAATCCGGATACGGCGTCGTATCGCGCTGCACCTGCTGCGCTCGCGCGCTCGCCGAGAGCGCCAACGCGAGCATCGCTCCCGTTACGCAGCCGCGCCTGAGCGCGGCGACGGTGGTCAGTGTGCCCTCCCCCGTACGAAATCCACGAAGAGGCTCACGGGTACGCCGGTGGGTCCCTTGGGAATGTAGCCCAGATCCGTTTCGGAGAATGCGGTGCCCGCGATGTCGAGGTGCACCCAAGGGAACGTCTCCGCGAACTCCTTGAGGAACATCGCGGCCGAGATTGCGCCCGCGGCGCGCCCACCGGTGTTCTTGATGTCGGCGGCGTCCGTCAGGATGAGCTCCTTGTAGTCGTCGAACATCGGCAGCTGCCAGCCGGTGTCGCCGGAGGTGCGGCCGGCGGCGAGCACCTCATCGATGAGCGCCTGGTCGTTGCCGAACACTCCGCTCGCGGTGTGGCCGAGCGCGACGACGCACGCGCCCGTGAGCGTCGCTGCATCGATGACTGCCGCGGGATCGTAGCGCCGTGCGTACGAGAGCACGTCGGCGAGCACGAGCCTTCCCTCGGCGTCGGTGTTGACGATCTCGATGAACTTTCCGAGATGGCTCTGCACGACGTCGCCGGGATTCATGGCTTCACCCGACGGCATGTTCGTGGTGCTGCCGATGAGCCCAACGACGTTGATCGGGAGATCGAGCGCGCCGATCGTGTCCATCGCGCCGAGCACGCCGGCCGCGCCGCACATGTCGAACTTCATCGCCTCCATTCCCTGCGCGGGCTTGATGGAGATGCCGCCGGAGTCGAAGCAGAGTCCTTTGCCGATGAGGACGATGGGCTTGCTCCCCTGCGGGCCCTTCCTGTGCTCGAGCGCGATGAGCTTGGGATCCTGCGGCGTTCCCTGCGCGACGGCGAGGAACGACCCCATCTTCTCCGCCTTCATTTCCGCGCGGCCAAGAACGGTGACGCTCATTCCGCGGCGCTTGGCGATGTCGCGTGCGGTGTCTGCCAGATAGTCCGGCGTGCAGATGTTGCCGGGGAGCATTCCGAGCTGACGCGCGAGGTTGATGCCGGCGCCGATCGCGCCGCCGCGTTGCACTGCCGCGTTCGCGCTCCCTTCGTCGGAGACGAGGATCTGTGCGCTCTCGAGCGATGGCTTGCGCTCATCTTCGGGCGGTGCGCTGCGAGTGGTCGTGTATTCCCAGGCGCCGA
>JAQBQC010000480.1 GCA_028287205.1 Gemmatimonadota bacterium | reverse complement strand
CCGGGCTACGATCACATCTCGAGCGCGATCGGCGCCGCGATGATCGGCTGGTACGGCGCCGACATGCTCTGCTACGTCACGCCCAAGGTGCATCTCGGTCTGCCGACCGCGGATGATGGTCGTCAGGGCGTGATCGCCTACAAGATCGCGGCGCATGCGGGTGACGTCGCGCGCGGTCGTCCGCACGCACGCGATCGCGACGACGCGCTCTCACGCGCGCGCTACGCCTTCGATTGGAAGGAGCAGTTCCGTCTCTCGCTCGATCCCGAGCGCGCTCAGGAATATCACGACGAGACGCTTCCGGCCGAGTACTTCAAGAGCGCGGAGTTCTGCGCGATGTGCGGTCCGAAGTTCTGCTCGATGCATCACTCGCGCACGATCGACGATGGGATCGCGCAGCTCGCGAAGGAGTTGGCCGAGAAAGAGTCGGCGCCGGTCGAAATAGACCGCGTGATCGCCTCCGTCGGCGGCGACGACTGATCTGTTATGCCAATGACAGGTAAGGAGCGCGCGGCACTCCGCGCGCACGCGCACCATCTCTCGGCCACCGTGCACGTCGGGCAGCACGGGCTCACGCGCGCGCTCGTCCATTCGCTCGACGACGCGCTGCGCACGCACGAGCTGGTGAAGGTGCAGCTCGTGAAGAACGCGGACGTCACCGCCAAGCAGGCGGCGAACGAGCTCGCGGAAGCCGTGAAGGCGGAGGTGGTGCAGGTGATCGGCCGCACCACCACGCTCTACCGGTACAATCCCGAGCTGGAGCACGGCAAGGGCACCGCGCCCGCCTGGGCCAAGTAGGTCGCTGGTAGATCGCCGAGCCGGCTGACGGGCGTCCCTGTCGGGGGCCCGTTTTTCGCCTTAATTTGCAGGGCGGAGGGCAGTCCGAAAGTACAACGTCGAGGGCAGAATGCCGTACGTCATCACCGAAGCGTGCATCAATATCAAGGACAAGGCGTGTGTCGACGTCTGTCCTGTCGATTGCATCTATGAAGGGCCGAACCAGCTGTTCATCAAACCGGACGAGTGCATCGACTGTGGCGCCTGTGAGCCCGAGTGCCCGGTAACCGCGATCTTTCCTGAAGAGGATGTCCCCGCGAACCTCAAGGAATACATCGCGCTGAACAAGGATGTCTTCGAAGGTCCGAATCCTCCGGGGCGGCCGACGCGGTAGACACGCGCGTTCGACGCGCCAGCCAAGTGCACGTCGTACCCGCGATTCCCGCCGATCTCCCCGAGGTCCTCGCCGCCTACTCTGATGCGCGCGCCCGGCAGGCCGCACATCGGGCCTTCCAGTGGCCCGAGTTCACCCAGCGCTCGATCCTCGAGCAGATGGGATCCGGCCAGCTCCTCCGCGTCATCGACGGCGACGCCTTCGTCGGCGTCTTCACCGTTGCCTACGAAGATCCGGCGATCTGGGGAGAGCTCGAGCGCGGTGCGCACATCTATCTCCACCGCTTCGCGCGCGCATCCACCTATCCGGGTCGCGGGCTCGTCGACGCCCTCCTCGGCTGGGCGCTCGCGCAGTGCGAAGCGCTCGGGCGTGAGGGTCTTCGCCTCGACACCTGGGGGCACAACGATGCGCTCATCGCGTTTTACGAGTCGCGCGGCTTCACCCTGATCGACAAGCGCACGATGGGCTCCGATCCGCGACTCCCGCCTCACTACGACGGCCTCCATCTCGCACTTCTCGAGCGTCCGTTTTCTCTGCCATAGCGCACTATTCTACGGCTCGGATCGGCAACTGACTCGACAGCGGCGGGCTCCTGCGTCAACGCTCGCTTCGCGTAATGCGCGCATCGCCGCCATGTAGAGGTCTCTCGCCACAAAGTCATCGCGCTATTCCGCCCCGCAGCGCAAATAAGTCAAGTAAACTCTTGACTTATTCTCATGCGCACCACCGGAGGCGACATGATGACCGTCACACGCGCCCGCTTGCTCGCTCGGGCGCTCGCAGGATGCGCCGCAATCATCGCGCTGGCCGCATGCACCGATAACGGGACGAACGGATCCGGCCTCTCTCCCGCGCTCATCGCGAAAGGGAAGGACATCTTCCGCTTCGAGACCTTCGGCAACGAGACCTTCTGGACCGACACCCTGCGCATGCACGAGGTGATCGAGCACGCGGTCGATCCCACGACGGCGCTCGCGGTCGGCCTCAAGGTCGACACGGACTCGCTTCCCCCAGAAGTCGTCGCCGCGATTCAGAGCGGCGCGATCAGCCTCACCGATCCCGCCACGACAGTCGCGCTCCTCAAGCTGAACGCTGTGGTCGGCGTCAAGGGCACGGTGCAGAACGTGAATGGGAGAGACACGCTCGTTCGCGTCGGCATCACGTGCGCGCTCTGTCACTCGACCGTCGATAACTCGTTCGCTCACGGCATCGGCAAGCGGCTCGACGGCTGGCCGAACAGGGACCTCAACGTGGGCGCGATCATCGCGCTCTCCCCCGTGCCGCCATCGGGCGCGAAGGCAGTCTACAACTCGTGGGGGCCGGGTAAGTACGACCCGCGCTTCAACTTCGATGGCAAGAACGGTCCGCAGGTGATTCCGCCGGCGTACGGCCTGCTCGGCATTCACCGCATCACCGCGACTGGCGACGGAAACGACGTTGCCTACTGGAACCGGTACGTCGGCGTCACGCAGATGCACGGCCACGGCTCGTTCGATGAGCCGCGCACCGGCGTGCACGTGAGCAACCCGCCGGACGTGATCTCGCCGCTACTTCCGGCGCTTCAGGAATATCAGCTGAGCCTCAGTGCGCCCGCTCCTCCAACGGGGAGCTTCGATGACGCGGCAGCCACGCGTGGCCACGAGGTGTTCGCCGGTGCAGGACAGTGCTCCACCTGCCACACGGGCCTGCTGCTCACCGACGCCAACACGCATCTGCACTCGCCGGACGAAGTCGTGAGCGAGCCCGAGCCGAACGGCGCGCCGAGCTACGCGTCGCGGAGCGCGACGAAGATGTATCGGACGGCGCCGCTGGCGGGGCTCTGGCAACATGCGCCCTACTTCCACAACGGAACGGCAGCCACGTTGGAGGCGGTCGTCGACACGTACGACGCGAAGAAGGGGCTGCACCTCACAGCGCAGCAGAAGGCGGATCTCGTCGAGTATCTGAAGTCGCTATGAGTCCGTTCGCCTCATTAATTCTTTTCGCTCGGCCGGAGCCGACACCCGGTCCCATAGCGCCAGTCCTATCAGCAGCGCCGCGATGAGCCCCGCGCTACCCAGAAACGGCACGGGGTTGTCCTTCGTCAAAATCAGCAACAGCACCGCGAGCCACGCCGCATACACTGCCTTTCTCAGCGCCCTCCCCACGCTCGTCGGCTTCCGCACCAGCGCCGTGACTGCCTGCCACCCATACACGATCACGCCGCCGATCAGCAGCACGTGGAGGATGTGCGCGAACACGCTGTTCCGAATGTCCGGTCCGATTAAATCCTGCATCACACGAGACTCCTATGACGAGAGCTCACGAGCAACTCCCTAGCTGCGCGGCACCCTCCGCCGCTCCCGCCCGAGCAAAAACCATCCCGCAGCGCCGAGTATCGGCACCACCACCACGATCACCGTCCACACCAGCTTCGCCGGACGCCCATGCCGCTTCCCCAACCAGATCGACCCCAACGCGCACACCGCCAGAATGATCCACGCGCCTGCGAACCACAGCGGCCATGTCGTTCCGCCGGCAAGCAGTGAGCGTTCCGGCGGAACCTGAATCATTTGCGAGCCAGCACTCGCTCCGCCGCGCTCACGATATTCTTCGCCGTCATCCCGTACTTCTCCATCAAGTCCTCGGGCTTCCCCGACTCGGCGTAGCGATCGCCCAGATTCACGTACTCCACCGGCGCCGGCGTGTGCGCCACGAGCGCCTGCGCCACCGCGCTC
Source organism: Gemmatimonadota bacterium (assembly GCA_028287205.1). Lineage (GTDB taxonomy): Bacteria > Gemmatimonadota > Gemmatimonadetes > Gemmatimonadales > Gemmatimonadaceae > FEN-1250. The sequence goes on along the minus strand of JAQBQC010000480.1, from coordinate 1,232 downwards.
CCGAGCCCGCCATGGTGCATGTGCTCCTCGGCTACGACAAACGCGCCGGTTTCATGCGACGCGCGCTCCAGCGCCGCCATGTCCAGCGGCTTTACGGTGTGCATGTCGATCACGCGCGCCTCGACGCCCTTCTTCGCGAGCGTCTCCGCCGCGATCAGCGCCTGCGCCACCAGCAATCCATTCGCCACGATCGTCACATCGTGCCCATCGCGCACCTCGATCGAATGCCCGAACTCGAAGTGCACACCCGGCTCGTGCACGATGTACGTCTTCGGGCGGCCGAGCCGCAGATACACGGGACCATCGTGCTCGGCGGCGGCGCGCACGGCCGCGCGCATCGTGTGCTCGTCGCTCGGAATGCACACGATGAAGCCTGGTAGCGAGCACGCGAGCGCCACGTCCTCCACACTCTGCTGCGACACGCCATCCTCGCCGATCGAGATGCCGCCGTGCGAGCCCGCCACCTTCACGTTGAGCTTCGGATACGCCGCGCCCATGCGCAGCTGATCGAATCCCTTGCACAGAATGAACGCGGCGAAGCTCGAGATGAACGGGATCTTTCCGCTGCTCGCGAGACCGCTCGCGATCCCGACCATGTTCGCTTCCTGGATCCCGATGTTGAAGAACCGCTCGGGGAACACCTTGCCGAAGGTCCAGCTGAACGTCGACTTCGCGAGGTCCGCGTCGATGACGATGATGTCCTTGTTCGCTGTCCCAACCTCGAGCAGGGCCTCTCCGTACGCCTCGCGCGTGGCGCGTCCCATCGTGAGTGCATTCGTAGTCGTCATCGATTACTCCGACAGCTGCGAGAGAGCGACCTGCAGCTGGTCCGAGCTCGGCGACTTGCCGTGGAACTCGTTGTTGTTCTCCATGAACGTCACGCCCTTTCCCTTCACGGTATGCGCGATGATGCACACGGGCACATCGTGCGACTCGCGCGCCTGATGCAGCGCCACGCGCACGGCGCCCACGTCGTGTCCATCCACCTCGATCACGCGCCACCCGAACGATTCGAACTTCGCGTCGAGCGGCGTCAACCCGTTGATGTCCTCCACGGCGCCGTCGAGCTGATAGCGATTCGAGTCCACGATCGCGGTGAGCGAGCCGAGCTCGTAGTTCCCCGCGGTCATCGCCGCCTCCCACACCTGTCCCTCCTGGCACTCGCCGTCGCCCAGCAGCACGTACGTGCGAAACGCTTTCCCATCGAGCCGCGCCGCAAGCGCGTGACCCAC
>JAQBQC010000440.1 GCA_028287205.1 Gemmatimonadota bacterium | reverse complement strand
CGGAGAGACGCGTCATGGGTTCAGTCGTGATGGCCGCCGCCATGAGAAAGGAGCGGCGCACGGTCGAGGCGTTCGAGCGTGCGGGGGCGACATCGCCGGAGCGTGCGCTCACGCCCGACGAGGTCGGCGTGGAGATGCACGGATTCGGATGGCGTCGCGTGATCGACCAGGCAATCGTGCGCGAGGCCGCGCCGGGCCGCTACTATCTCGACGTGCCGAGCTGGCTCGCGGTGCGGCGCATGCGCATGAGGCGCCTGCTCATCGCGCTCGTGGTCGTGGTGGCGCTGGCCGCCTGGTACTACGGACCTTGGCATGCCGTGAGCGCCCACTAGGGACCGTTGGTCCGGGTGATTTGTCAGGGCCTGTCGCTCGGGCGGGCACTAACAAGATGAAAAACGAATTGAACGGAGTAAACGGACAGAAACGGAGAAACTCCGATTTTGCACGTTTCCGTCAGTGTCCGTTCAATCCGTTTGTGTCCGTATCCAAATTGTTAGTGCTGGTGTTCCGCGAGTCGCGGACCACGTTCGCGACTGCCGCTCAGGCCCGGTCGCTACAGCCCCGTCGACACTCTGATGATCAGGTTGCGCCCCGGCTCGTAGGCGAACGTCTTGTAGCGGCTCAGGAAATCGTTGTACCGCTTGTTCGTCGCGTTGCGCAGGCGCAGGTCGAGAAAGTATTCGCGGCCACCGATTTGCCGGCCGGCACCTGCGCCGAGGTTCAGCAGCGCATAGCCGTCGGTCGGCGTGTCGAACTGTCCGAGTCGATTCTGTCTCGACACGAGCTGCGTGCCCGCCATCACGTACGCGCGACTGCCCGAGGAGCCAGTCGCGGTGTGGAGCTCCGCCTCGAGGTCGCCGCGCGCCGGAGGCATCAGCGGAAGCGGAGAATTCGTCGCGTCGTTGTTGCCGCGCACGTAGTCGAAGCGCCCGCGCAGCGTGAGCATGCGCGTCGCCTCCACTTCCGTCGAGATGTCGATGCCCGTGAGCGTCGCACGCGACGTCTGCTTGTACTGATAGACGGGCAGCGTGTCCTCTCCCCCTTCCTCGTTCGCAACCGTCGCCGATCCGCCCGTGGGCTCGACGAAGAGGAAGTGATCGATCCGGTTCCGATACGCCGCGATCTCGCCGCGAAAGCGTCCGCTCTCCCAGCGCGCGCTGACATCCGTGTTCAAGCTCTGCTCCGGAACCGCAGATGAGATTCCGATCTCGTAACGGCCCTCGCCGAGATGCGGTCCGTTGGTGAAGAGCTCGTAGAGAGTGGGTGCGCGGAAGGCGCGACCCACGTTCGCCGCGAATGCGAGATGCTCGATGGGACGGTACACCGCACCTACGTCGCCGGAGAACGCGTGCGTGCTTCGCGTTTGCGCATCGAGCTGCAGCTCCGTGTTCGCATCGGCACCGATGCGGTGCGCGTCGCCGCGCGCGCCCGCGAGAAAGCTCCATCGTCCGAACGTCGCCTGCTCGAAGGCGAACACCGCACCGTTCGTGGTTCGCGCATTCGGCACCAGTGGAAACAGGCCCGTGGACTTGTTGTCCTGGTAGAGTCCCGAGATGCCGATGGTCCCCGTCAACCAGCCGCCGTGATCGTGATGCAGGAGCACATCGGTCGTGAACGTCTGCAGCAGGAGATCGAACGACGGCGTCTCGTCGCCAACGCGGCTGTCGCCCACGAGCTCTTTCAGCGAGTGCCGCTGGTACTGGCTTCGCGTCTCGAGCCGGGCGTTCTCGTTAAGCTGCCAGCTCGTGGTTCCCTGAATGCGATTGTCGGCGAGCCGGCGCAGCGGGCCACTCTGGTTGTCCTCGGGCACGGGCGGCCCGTCGAGCAAGCCGAAGTCTCCGCCGTAACGCTCGTAGCGCAGCGTGGCGGAGTTTCGATCGCCGTGGTAGCCCACCGCGAGCTCGCCGTTGAGCGATCCGTATCCGGTGTCGTAAATATCGCCCGTCGGCGTCTCGGTGTTTCCGCGCGGCGTATGATAATTTCCCGCGTGCCGGCCGATCGCGGTCGCGCGAAATCCGAACGCACCACTTCCGCCCTCCGCGCGCAGCACGCCACCCACCTCGCCGTTGTTCGTCGCGCCGTACGCTTCAGCGGCGCCGCTCACGAACGGCTTGTCGCCGCGCGCATCGGGAACATCCTCGGGCACGATGTTGATCACACCGCCGATCGCATCGGAGCCGTACAACACACTCGCGGGGCCGCGAATCACCTCGATGCGCTCGGCCATCCGCGAATCCACCGACGGCCCATCTTCATCGCTCCAGGAGTAATCCTCGAGCCGAAGGCCATCGTCGAGCACGAGCACGCGGGGGCCGGTCAACCCGCGGATCACCGGCTTCCCCACCTGTTGTCCAGTGCTCAGGTCACGCACGCCGGCGAATCCCTCGAGCGCCTGCGCGAGCGACACCTCGTGCTCGCGACGCAGCCGTTCGCCCGAGAGCGCGTCGGTTGCGAGTGGGGATGCGAGCGGAGCGATCGGTGCACGCGTTGCCGTGACAGTGACCGCCTCGAGGTGCAGCGCCGTTGCCACGAGTGTGAGATTGATCGTGGTCGTTCCGTTCACCACCACCTGCCGAGTGAGCGAGGCGAACCCCACGCGGCGCACCGCGAGCGTTTGCCGCGCGCGCGGCACGTTCGCGAACACGAACGCTCCGTCGCGTGTCGTGCTCGCGCTCCGTCCGAGCTCCACGAGCGACACCGAGACATCCGCGATCGGTGCACCGGCGCTGTCGACGACGGTCCCGCGCAGCGTATCGCCCACCACCGCGACGGATGCTGTCGTTGCGTGCACAAATGCCCCCGGCACCATCGGGGTCAGCGCAGCCGCCGGGAGCGCCGCGTACGGCAGCAGTGTCGCGAGGAAGCTCAGCATGCTGTTCCCCTATCTGGTTTCGACCCCTGGGAGATAGCTCACCTTGAGCTTCTCGGAGCTCGTGTGGCTTCCGGATTTCAACGTTACGGTGTACTCGCCGGCGGGCACCGGCTTGTTGCCCTCACCGCCGTACTCCGTGCGCACATCCTTCGTCGGCTTCAGATCCCAGTTCACGCGATTGAGCCCCGCGATCGCGGGTGCCGTGAGATTCGCGACCGGCTGCCCCTGCGCATTCGTGATCGAGATCTTCACGACCTCGGGCGAGAAGCCGCTCAGCCAGAACGTCAGCAGCGCACCCTCGGGGGGATTGCTCCCGCGAAACTCGGAGTTTCCGTTCGAGTCCACGAATCCCGGATACGTGACGTAGCCAAGAGTCGGACGGGGCGGAAAGAGATGCGCCGGCTCGGCGCGCACCGCTGCCGTGAGCAGCTCGAGGCCGCCCACATCGTCGATCACGTACAGGCTGCGCCCATGTGTCGCGACGATGAGATCGCGATCGCGCTCCTGCAGATG
>JAQBQC010000430.1 GCA_028287205.1 Gemmatimonadota bacterium | reverse complement strand
GCGGCCGAGCTCCGGGCGACGTCCGCCGATCATCTCGCGGCCATCTCGGCCGGCGGCATCCAGGCGCTCGCCGCCTCCGGCACGGTGGCGACGCTGCTGCCCGGAACGATGCTCTTTCTCGGGAAGGGCACTCGCCCGCCCGCTCGCGCGCTCCTCGACGCTGGCGCCGCAGTCGCGCTCGCGACCGACTTCAACCCGGGCACGTCTCCCACGCCCAACCTGCCGTTCATTCTCACGCTCGCCGTGAGCGAGCTGCACATGAGCGTCGCGGAATCACTTCTCGCCGCTACGGTGAACGGTGCCGCAGCACTTGGCCTCGCCACGGAGACTGGCCAGCTCGCGCCCGGCTACTCGGCCGACCTCGCGCTCTTCGACATCGAAGACATTCGTGAGTTGCCGTATTGGTATGCAGACCGTCGATGCAGGAGGACGTGGGTACGTGGCAAAGCTTGTCACTCTAGTGACTTACCCATAACTTGATTAGGCTGCCCCGCCTGCCGCGCGGAGTGGTCGCCCTGCCTTGGAGCTCTCCACGCGCTGATGCCAGACGTCGCCAAGCTCAAGAAGCGAGCGCTCGAATACGAGCAGAAGAAGCAGTTCGACAAGGCACTCGACACGTATACGCAGGTTCTGGCGGAGCTGGATGAGCACGTCGACGAAGCCGACGTGGCCCTCTATAACCGTGTCGGAGATCTGTTGTTGCGGCGTGGCGACGTCAGCGAGGCGGTCGATCACTACGAGAAGGCCGTCGACCTCTACACCGATGGCGGGTTCTTCAATAATGCCATCGCCCTCTGCAACAAGATTCTGCGCAACGCGCCCGGCCGAAACTCGGTCTACTACAAGCTCGGCAAGATCAGCGCGCGCAAGGGCTTCATCAACGACGCCAAGCAGAACTTTCTCGAGTACGCGGACCGGATGCAGAAGGCCGGTCAGCTCGAGGAGGCCTTTCGCGCGCTGAAGGAGTTCGCGGATCTCTGCCCGGATCAGGATGACATCCGGCTGATGCTCGCCGACCAGCTCGTGCGCAAGGATCGCAAGTCGGAGGCGATCGAGCAGCTGCACGCGCTCTACGACAAGTTCTCCGCGGAGGGTCGTAGCGCCGAGGCGCGCGCCACGGTCGATCGGATGAAGGCGCTCGATCCGGCGCTCGAGCCCAAGGAAGTGGCGCGCGCCGCACCCGCGAAGGGCGGCGACCTCGTCTTCCTCGACGTGAACTACGACGAGCCCTCGCGTCCGATCACATCGAGCGCACCCGTCATCCCCGCCGCGGACAAGACGCAGTGGACAGTGGTGCATCCCACCACGCCATCGGCGACGCCGGCGGTCGCGATCGAGATGCCGACGATCGATTCCGACGAAGACATTCTCATCGACCTCGAGTCCGCGCAGGAGTCGGACGTCGCTCCACTCCCGGGACTGTCGCACGGCGCGGGACTGCTGCCGGACGCGACCCCGGCATCCGGCGAGAGCATCGTCAGCAACGTCGACGTCGCCTTCATCACTGGCTTCGAAGAGAGCACCGTTGCGGGAGCGGACGTGGAGTCGGATGTCGGGCCGCTCGCGGAGATCGAGCACCACTCGCACGCAGACATTGCGCCGCTCGAGGGGCTCGAGCCGAGCTCGCACCTGGAGTTGTCCGACGACGATGCGCTCGCGGCGAATGCCGGTTCACCGTCACTGCTCGCGGACCTGGAGCTCGAGGAGATTCCATCGGTCGAGCTGCCGTCGCTCGAGATCGAGGACACGACGCCGTCAGGCGGCGAGCTTCCGATGCTCGATGTTCCGCTCGACGAGGCAGAGGACGACGTTTCCGTTGGCGGCTCACTCACGTTCCTCTCGCTCGACTCCCCGTCCGAAGATGCGACGTTCTCGGACGCCGACGTCGATGATGACGATGCCGCGCCCATGTTCGAGCGGTCGGAGGAAATCGTCATCGAGACGGACGCCGCTGCACCGCGCGCCTCGGGAGGCACCTCGCTCGTGGACGACTTCGGCGACATGGGGCTCGACCTGGAGCGGTCGCCGACGCTCGAGATGGATGCGATCGTTCCAGACGGCGGTCCGCCGCTTCCGATGCTCGACATGGAAGTCGCGGGCAGCGGCACGTTCGACCGCGACAATGCGCTCTCCGGCCTGCCAATGCTGGATCCGGATCAGCTGTCGCCCATGCCCGCGGACGAGGAGGAAGAGGAAGACACGGTCGAGCTCCTGTGGCAGACCGAGCCTGCGGATGTGCCGGAGCCGATCGCTCCGGCGGCACCGCGCGTTTCCTCGCCTACTCCGATTCCACCGCCACTCAGCCGCGTCGACCAGCTGCGACTCAACGTCTCGCATGCACCGGCAGCGTGGGACCTGCACCGCCAGCTCGCAGAGGCGCTGCTCGAGCAGGGAGATCGTGCGGGAGGAATCACGGAGCTCGAGGCAACGATGTTCGGCTACGAGCGCGAGGGAAATCTCGCCGACGCCAGCCGCAGCGCCGAAGAGCTCATCCGCGTGGAGCCGAACTCGGTGCGCTATCACCAGAAGCGCGTCGAGTACGCGGTGCGCGCGAACGACAAGCCACAGCTCGTCGATGCGTATCTCGCGCTCGCCGAGAGTCTCTTCCGAAGTGGTCAGCTCGACAAGTCGCGCGCGGTGTATGGACGTGTGCTCGAGCTCTCCCCTGCGGACGCACGCGCATCGTCGGCACTGCGTGAGCTCGGTGTCGAGCTCGAGCCGGTGGCCGAGGCGGAGCCGGCGCATGCGGCGGAGCGCGAGGAGGATGCTGCATCCGCGACAGAGCCGAGCGCCGAGGCGCACGCAGCAGCGCCAGCGCCCATCGAAGCCGAGGCGCCGGTCCCGCTCGCACTGGAGGTAGAGCGCACCTCGAGCACGCTGCCGATCGACGAGGAGCTGTTCGCCGCTCTCGAAACGGCGCTTCCCGAGCCGCCGCAGCGTGCGCCGTCGCCGGCGCCGCCGGCGCGTCCGTCGAAGGTTGCGACCACCGATGAGAGCTTCGTCAACCTCTCCGAATGGCTGCGCGACGACGAGCCGCCCAAGAGCACGCGCATGGTTGCCTCCGGCGAGGACGAGCCGCAGGAGCAGCAGGACTTCGCCGACATGCTCACCAAGTTCAAGCAGGGTGTCACGTCGAACGTCGACGACACCGATCACGAGAGCCACTACGATCTCGGCGTCGCCTACAAGGAGATGGGGCTGCTCGATGAGGCGATAAGCGAGTTCCAGAAGGCGCTTCGTGGAACCGAGCAGCGCGTACGCACGTACGAGGCGCTGGGGCAGTGCTTCGTCGAAAAGCGGCAATACCAGATCGCGATGACGATCCTGAACCGCGCGTTGAACGACGCTGGGGCCAGCGATGACACGCTGGTTGGCGTATTATACCTGCTGGGCTATGCGTCCGAGTCCTTGCAGAAGTGGGAGGATGCGGTGGGGTACTACGAGCGAGTCTTTACAGTGGACATTCAGTTCCGCGATGTCGGCGACCGGTTGTCGGCCGTCGAACGAAAGGCCGGGAAGTGACGGCGTCCGTTCCCGCGCGCCAGACACTCACGCCCACACTTGCGGACATTCAGGTTCCCGTACGCTCGCGACTCGATCGCGTCTCCGAGGATCTGCAGCGCATCATCCTCGCGCAGCTTCCACTGATCGACGAGGTCAACAGCCATCTGCTGTTGATGAAGGGCAAGATGTTCCGGCCGACACTCGTGCTGCTGGCCAGCGCGGTTGACGGAAACGAGGAGCCGCGCGCCACGACACTCGCAGCGATCCTCGAGCTCGTGCACCTCGCGACGCTGGTGCACGATGACTCGGTCGATCACTCCGCGCTCAGACGCGGGATGCCGACGGTGAACTCACTCTTCAGTCACCAGGTGTCGGTGATCATGGGTGACTTCCTGTATTCGCGCGCGGTGGTCGAGCTGGTGCGCGCGAACGACATGGAGGTGCTGCGCGTGCTCTCCGATGCGACGAACGCGATGACCGTCGGCGAGATGCGCCAGCTCACGGCGCTCGACGCACTCGGCTTCACGGAGGAGGACTACGAGGCGCTCATCCGTTCGAAGACGGCGTCACTTCTCTCCGCGGCGTGTGAGATCGGCGCGCTCGCGGGCGCAAGGTCACGGCGCGCGGCGCTCGCTCGCTACGGCGAGCAGCTCGGCATGGCATTCCAGGTTGCGGATGACCTGCTCGATTACACATCCGACGAGCGCGTAACGGGCAAGCCGTGTGGGCTCGATCTGCGCGAGCACAAGGTGACGCTCCCGCTGATCGCCGCGCTGCGCACGATGTCTGCGGCGGAGCGGCGCGACGTTGATGCGCTGTTCGACACGCCCGAGCCGCGTGATGAGCAGATCGCACGCGTGGTCGAGATCGTGAGCGATCGCGGCGGGCTCGACTACGCTCGTCGCCGCGGCGATGAGTACGCTCGCGAGGCCGAGCTGGCGTTGGTTGATCTTCCCGATACTCCGGCGCGCGGCGCACTTCACGACGCGATTGCCTACGCCCTCGACCGAAGCCAGTAATGCCCCCACGCGGATCTTCCAAGCACCGGCCAGGGTTTCATGTCATCGTACTGGCGCTCGGCTTCATCGTTGGCGGGTTGATGACCCAGGTCGCGCGTCGCTTTCTTCCGGCGGGCGCCGTGAAGGAGTTTCTGACCTCCGGAGTCACGCCGCAGGTGGGCGCGATTCCAATCGATCTGATCATCATAAAATTTGCTGTCGGGCCAGTGGCGCTGGACGTATCTCTGCTAAGCTTTCTGGGAGTGCTCGTGGCCTATCTCATCGCGCGTTCGCTTTTCTAGGGGGTACGTATGTTCGGTCAGCTGGGCTTCGGCGAAATACTCATGATCATGGTCGTCATCCTCCTCCTCTTCGGCGCGAAGAGAATTCCCGAGGTGGCGGCATCGTTCGGAAAGGGGATCAAGGAATTCAAGAAGAACATCAACGACGTCACGCATGAAGTGACGACGCCGCCGCGCACGGATTCGCTGCGCGGCGAGTCACCGCGCGCCACCGACAGCGTGCCCGCGACGGACGATCATCCCGAGCCGCGCCGCCTGATTCAGTAGCGGCAGCGGTCGCAAGCAAAGCGGGGCGGCGCCGATTCACTGGCGCCGCCCCGCTTTTGTCGTGCTCGCGCTGCGTCAGCTTGTGGCTTGCCGCGCGTTCGCTTTCACCGCTCGTCGATTGTCCTCGATGTTCGCGGCATCGTGCAGCGCAGCGAGATACTGCTCCACGCGCTGCTGGCGAAGCCGCTGCACCATCTGATCGCGCTGATCCTTCTTCTGCTTGTCGAACGCCGCCCGATCCGCCTCGGTGCGCTTGTCCACGCGCAGCACGATCACGTTGTTCAGCCCTTTCACCGGGGGAGCGACCGAGCCCACTGGAGCACCGAACGCAGCGCCGATCGCCTCGGTGGTCTGGCCGAGGGTGGGCACCTGCGTGGTGCGCGCAAAGGTGAGGCTCTTGTCGACCTTGAGGCCCGCGGTCTGCGCCGCTGCCTCGAGCGTCTGCCCACCGCGCACGGCGGTGACGAGCGCCTGCGCCTTCGGGATCAGCATGTCCAGCTTCTTCGTGCGCACGAGCTCGCGCCGGATGTCGTTGCGCGCCGCGTCGAGGGTCGGCTTGCCGCCTTCCGTCAGCGAATCGATGCGGATCAGGTAGTATGCATCGTCCGCGTCGATCAGGTCACTCGTCTCGCCAACCTTGGCGCCGCCGAACGTCCAGGCCGAACCGCCGGGCACGTAATGTCCGTCCCACGTGAGCGGATCGGATTCCATGGCAACCACGTGGCCCTCCTTGAGCCCGAGCGCGTGGGCCATGCTGTCGAATTCCGCCGGCTTGTCGATGTTCGCGACCTTCGAGAGCGAATCGGCCTTGCGGTCAGTCTGCGCTGCGGAAGCATCGCTCTGTGCAATGCGCACCAGGATGTGGCGAACGGTGATCGAGTCGCCCTTCCGCTCATCGACCTTGATGATGTGGAAGCCGAAAGGGCTGAGCACGGGCTGTGACAGCTCGCCCGGCTTCAGCGCATACGCCGCATCCTCGAAGGGCTTCACGAACTGTCCCTTGCCCGCCTTACCGAGCGAGCCACCCTTTACCGCGGAGCCGGAATCGGCAGACTCGCGCTTGGCGACGTCATCGAACTTCGCGCCCCGTGCGATCTCCGCGCGCAGTGAATCAGCCTTGGTCCGCGCCGCCGCCGTGTCGGCCGCCGTGATCGTGCGCGGGATCGACACCAGCGACACGACGGCGCGCCCGGGACGATCGCCGAGCGCCTTCTTGTGGCTGTCGTAGTACGCCTTGATCTCCGCATCCGAGACGTGCACCGACGAGTCGGGAATCGATGCCGGATCGAAGACCACGAAGGAGACCTGCGCGGAGTCGTGCGCGTCCTGGTAGCCGCGCCAGAGCTGCGGATCGGTCACGTAGACCGGTCCGGCGATCTGCTCGAAGAGCTTCCGCTTGGGGAGGGCGTCGCGGTAGTAGGCCTCAAGCTGGGCCAGGATGCCCTGCTGCTTCGCCACGGGGCTCGTGATGAAGCGGCGGTACTTCTCGAAGTCGAACTGCCCTTCGGTCTGAAATTCGGGGCTCTGAGCCAGCTGCTGTGGGGGGCTCGAAAGCGCCGCCTGCTGAATCTCCTGGTCCGAAATGGAGATGCCGCGCTTCTTGTATTCCTGGCCGAGGAGGATGTTCGTGACCATCTCGTTGAACGTGTCATCCTCAATGCGGCGCTCCTGATCGAGCGTCAACGTCTTCCCGCCAGCACCCTCCTGCTCCTGTCGAATGCGACCCTGCGAGGCGCGCTGGAAGTCGATGTAAGCGATGGGGGTGCCGTTCACCTTTGCGACCGTGGTGCCCGCGGTCACCTTCGCGTCCGATAACCCTGACTGCTGGTAGAATACGAAGCCGATCAGAAAGAGGATGGCGATGGCCCACCAGATCCACTTGGCGGCGCTACGCATACTTTGCAGCACGGTACCTGACTCCTTGCAACCACGTGAGAGGAACGGGCGGGCTGAGCCACCAAAGCTATCGGATCGTGGAGCGTAAAA
>JAQBQC010000472.1 GCA_028287205.1 Gemmatimonadota bacterium | reverse complement strand
TGGTGGTCGATCGCCGCTGCCGGCGCCGTGGATGGCTTCACGCGCGAGGACTTCGCGCGCTATTTCTTCGGCGTCGCGCTCGTGAACCAGGCAACGCTGTCGTGGGATGCATGGAACATCGATCGCTGGATTCGCGAAGGCGAGATGAACTATCGTCTCACGCGTCCGATCGCACCGATCCACGAGGCGATCGCAGACAACATCGCGTACAAGGGACCAACCGCGACGATCATCCTCACCGCGTGGATCGTCGCGGCCGCATTCTGGCCGGCGGTGCGCATCCCGTTCGAGCCGGGGCGGTGGGCGCTCGCACTGATCGCGATCGTGCTCGCCGCTGCAATCCGCTTTCTCAACGGCTACGCGACGGGGCTGCTCGCATTCTGGACCACGCGCGCGACCGCTCTCGTCGAGTTGCAGTTCGGCCTCTCACTCTTTCTCTCCGGCCGCATTGCCCCGCTGTCGCTTCTCCCGCCGAAGGTGGTGCACGTCACGCAGTATCTCTGGTTTCCGTATGTGCTCTCGTTTCCCGTGGAAGTGCTGACGGGTGCGGTTACCTCGAGCGCGCAGTACGTGCGCGGCTTTGCGGGCCAGGTGATCTGGCTCGCGATCTGGCTGATGCTCTACCTCATCGTGTGGACGCGCGGACGCCGGCACTACGGCGCGGTGGGCGGATGACCCGCCTGCGCCGGGCCATGTCCAGCGTGCATCGCACGATGATCGTGCTGCGCGCGTTCTGGCAGCTCAACTGGCTCGAGGAGCTGCAGTATCGCGGCAACTTCATCGCCAGCCTGCTCGGCACGGTGTTCTGGCTCGCGATGGCGATGCTCACGGTTGCGCTCTACTTTCGCCACACGCCGCAGCTCGGCGGCTGGGAATACTGGGATGTGGTCGTGCTGCTCGGAATCTTCAACGCGCTCGCGGGTGTCGTCGAGACCGTACTGCGGCCGGGTATCGGTCATCTTCCCACTGATGTTCGCACCGGCGCGCTGGACCTCGTGCTCGTGCGCCCCGTCGACGCGCAATTCTACATCTCGTTTCGCCGACTCGACGTGTGGCGCCTCGCCGACGTCGTACTGGGTCTCGCCCTGGCGGGCTACGCATTCGCGAAGACCGGACGCGCCATCGGCGTGTGGGAGCTTCTCACCTTCGTGGTGACCTTCGCCGTCGCGATCGCGGTGGTCTACGCGATCTGGGTGACGCTGATGAGCCTCGCCTTCTGGTTCGTTGCGGTCGAGAACATGTCCGCGCTCTTCGACGCAGTCTTCGAGGCGGCGCGCTACCCGGTGAGCGCGTATCCGGGCGCGCTCCGCTTTCTCTTCGTCTATCTCATTCCGATCGCGTGGACCACTACGATCCCTGCGTCCGCGCTCACGGGCAGACTGAACCCCGCGCTCGCGATATGGGCGATGGCAGTCGGCGCCGTCGCGCTCGGAGCGAGCCGACTGCTCTGGCGTGTCGCGCTCAAGCGGTACACGAGCGCGGGGGGATGACCAGCTGCTACGGCTTGCGCGGTGGACGACGGCCCATCTGCGACATGTCCATCTTTGTGTAACCGGCGGGAGGTGCGAACATCGCATCTGGTACCGAAGTCGCCTGCGCCCTCACCGCGATGAACACGACCTTGCCATCGCTCGTCACTTTCAGGATTCCGCCGCCATTGTTGATCGCATCGTTGAACGCCTGACCACCGGCGTCGAACACGTGCGCCGACATCCCGCCCGCGAAACGGTTGATCATCAGCCCGGCTCCCTGGGCAACGCACGCATCGCCTTCCTCGGGCTTGCCATCCTTGCCGGTGCCCTTGTAGTGCCAGTCTTCGCAGGTGATGCCCGCGATCGTTTCCTTCTTCCCCGTTTTTGCAGCGACGCCGTGATGCTTCGCTGATTCCGTCGCTGCCTGTTTCGATCCGAGGTCGCTCGGCAGCTCCATGTACTGCTTCTGCTCGGGAATAATGACGATGCGGCTGGTGCCATCCATGATCATGGCGCCACCGCCCTTCCCCATGCCTTCGAAGCGAATCTTGGAGCCCTTCGTAATCTGCGTCATCGTGTCCGGTTGATCCGGATGGTCCTCGTACGACACGAACTGCATCACGCCGTTGAATCCCTGAGCTGCGAGCCGTGAAGTTGCCGTCGCGAGAAGACAGACAGCGGCGAGACAGAGCTTTGCACGTTGCATGGGAGTGGGTGCTCGAGTGAAGGCGCCCGCCCGGGATGAGCGGAGACGAATGCCCAAATGTTGGCGCGGCTGGTCGCTCGCGTCAATCGAGAGCTGACGCTGATGCACGCGCGTAGATTCCTTGTATGATCGAAGGCCAAATCCGTTCCCGATTTGCTCGGCGCCTCACTGCGGGGCTCGGCATTCTCGGTGCCATGCTTGCGTCCATCGCGTGCGAGCGCGCAGCACTCGTTCCTCACGCGCGGCCCCTCACCGTAGACACGGCACGAACGGTTGGGCAAAGCGATGGTGCGCTTCGCTTTCCCCTCGTTCCCGACCCGGCGAAGACGCCCGGCGAAGTGCTGGATGTCACCGCAGCCGACGTCTGTGTCTCAGGCTACTCGAAGCGGGTGCGCGATGTGCCGATCGAGGTCAAGCGGCGGGCATACGCGAGCTACGGCATCCGCACGCACGAGCCCGGCGAGTACGAGGTCGATCACCTGGTGAGCCTCTCGCTTGGCGGATCCAATTCCATTCGGAATCTCTGGCCGCAGTCATTCCGCACCAGTCCCTGGAATGCGTACGTGAAAGATGTGCTGGAGGATGAGCTGCATCGGCGGGTGTGCGCCGGCACGCTCGATCTCAGGAAGGCGCAGCAAGTAATCGCGCACGACTGGGTGAGCGGCTATCGTACGTACGTGCACGCGTATCCGCCTCCGGCCAGGCCACACACTCGAAATCGCCATCGCCAGCGGTACACGCCGCGCCCGCAGCCGGGAGCGGAGGCGCCCGTTTCATGACGACGACGCGGATGTCGCGGAACCAGAAGCTCACGCGAGTCATCAAGGGCCGCTCGATCTCGCAGATCGGGTGGGACGGCGCAACCGCGCTGCTGCACTTCGACGATGGCTCGGTGATGCGCATCCACGCATCCGCCGCGCCTCCCACCAACGCTCCACCAGCGACCTTGGGAAAGGTGCGCGCCGTACGCCAGTCGACGGAGACGATCGCCTTCGACCTCGACGGAGATTCGACAGTGCTGATCCCGCTCGCCGATGCCACATCGTGTGTGATGCTTCGCGACTCGAAGGGCGCGCTCGAGTACGCCGACTGACGACTAGTTGTCGGCGTCAGCGCCGCGATTGCCGAACGTGCGCCGCACCACGAAGCTGAATGTTCGCGCGTTGAGCGGCGTGAGAAAGCGCTCGAGCTCGCCCGTTTGCGCATTTGCGTTGAACGTGCCGAATATCGGATCGTGATTATTCAGCAGATTCGTCACGACTGCGGAAAAATCCCAGCTCTGATAGGCGAAGCCCGCGCGCGCGCCCATCACGAAGTACGGATCGAGCTGCCGCTCCTCGTTTCCCTCATCGCCGCGCAGATACTGCGATCCGATCCACCGTGCATCGAGTCCCGCGCGAAATCCGTGCGCCAGGCGCGCGGAGAATCCGCCCTTCACCTGATTCGAAGGCACGAGCGGCATCCTGTCGCCCGGCGTGACGTTGTTGGGCCCGAAGAGAGGGCTCCCCTCGAAGTCTGAGCTCGACCGCGTGCTGAAGATCTGCGCGTTGCTCTGAAACGTGGCGCGCGTGTAGGCGTAGTTCGCGTACCACGACACACGATCGGCGAGGAGTGATCCCATTACCGAGAGCTCCACCCCCTCACGACGCGTCTTGTCGAGATTGGTGAAGTATCCCGATACGAGCGAGCCGGGCGACTCGATGAAGAAGATCTCGTCGTGCACATCGGTGCGGAATACCGACGCATCGAGCAGCACGTTTCCGCGCAGCAGCTTGCCGCCCATCTCGTACGTCGTCGCCCGCACGGGATTGAGCGGTGGGTCATCGCCGAGCGCGAAGGGCAACGGACACGATGCGGTTGGATCGGCACAGGCGAGCTCCACGATGGCCGGCGCTCGGAAGCTTCCACCCACGGAGCCGTACAGCGACGCGCCGCCGCCGATGTCGACGTTGATTCCGCCGCGTGGACTGAAGTGATGGAAGTTGTTCGTCGTGTTGTCGGTAGCGTCGAGCTGATTATGGAAGGGCACCCTGATGTAGTCGTAGCGTGCACCCGCGGACAGCGTCACGCGCTTCACGGTGTAGTCCGCGATGCCGTAGCCTGCGAGGTCCCAGCTCGGACTCTTCACGTCCGTCGTGAGGCCGAGCGGCGGTCCATCGCCTCCGCCACCAAACGCAACTCCGTCCGCGAGCTCGGTCGCGACCTCGCTCGGCGTGTTGACGATCTGCTCGTGCACCCAGTTCGCGGATCCATCGATGCCGAAGCGAAGCGACAACGAGTTGGCATGGATGGAAAAACGACGCCGCCAGTCTGCGGTGCCGCCCATCGTGTACGTGCGGGTGAGTGCCGTGACGTTTGGGTCCGGCGCCTGATTCACGTTGAAGCGATTCGCGTCGTAGCGTTTGCCGAAGATCGTGAGGGTGCCGCGTCCGCCGCCCACGGGCACGTAGCCGGTGAGGTTCAGCTGCTCGCTGTTGAGCGCGTCCACATCGCCGGGCGTGAAGTTGATCTGCGGATCGCCGTACAGACTCTCCGGCAGCGAGCCTGCACTCCTCGCGGTCGATTTCGATCTGCTTCCGATGGAGCACGTCAAGCGTGTGGAGCTGTTGAGCGGAACGGCATCGCTGCTCGGACCCAACTCGCTTGGCGGCGCGATCAATCTCGTGACCGATCGCGGCGAAGGGCCGCCGCACGGAGAGCTGGAGCTGAGCGGCGGATCTTTCGGACAGGCGGGAGTGGAGGGAACGGTCGAAGGCAAATCCAAAACTGGA
>JAQBQC010000404.1 GCA_028287205.1 Gemmatimonadota bacterium | reverse complement strand
GCTTCGCGCGCTCGTTGAGCTCACCGAACAACGTCGCGGCGCGATCGACATCGCCCGACGCGAGCGCAATCTCGGCCACGAAGCCCAGGGCTTCCGTCGTTCCCCAGTCGTCGCCGAGCTGTCGCATAAGCGCGAGCGCGCGCGTCATGTGCGCTTCGGCGGATATCGGGTCGTCGAGCGCAATCGACACCTCCGCGAGATTGAGCGCCGACCATGCGAGGGGAGAGATGCTTCCCGCCGCCTCGCCTTCCACAATGGCCTCGCCGAGCAGTTGCTGCGCGGAGTCGAGCTGTTGACGCTCGAACGCCGCGTAGCCGCGCCACTGCAGGATCGTCGCGAGCTCGCGCCGATCGCCGAGCGTGCGCGCGAGCGTGGCGGCCGTGTCGAGAAGTCGGTCTGCAGCGTACAGTCGGCCGAGCCGCTCGTAGCCACTGGCGGCGACGTGCAGACAGTTCGCGACGACGCGCGGCGCGCCGGCCTGGCGCGCCAGTCGGGCGCCGGCTTTCGCTTCGGTCACCGCCTGTTCGCGCGCCGTGCGCGCGAGCACGGATGCGCGGCCGCAGCGGATGCGCGCGCGAAGCTCGAGATCGCGCGCGGGGAGCACGCGCGTGGCGGAGTCGAAGGTGGCGAGCGCCACCTCCGGCGATGTCTTGCGGAGGCGCAGGATGCCGAGATTCACGAGCGCGAGCACCTGAGCGCTGCTGTCGTGCGACGCGCGCGCGATGTCGAGCGCGGAGCTGGACGCGGTGCTCGCGTCTGCCTCCCGCGCGGCGATGAAAAACATTTCGGCCTCGCCGAGTGCGGAGAAGGCGCGAAAGCGTCCGCCGTCGAGCGACGGTAGTGCGCGCAGCCGATCGTAGTCACGGCTCGCCTCCGGATAGCGATACGTCAAGCGCTCGATCGTCGCCTGGGCGAAGAGAGCGGCCGGATTGGCGGGGTGGCGCTCGAGCGATGTGCCCCATCGCGCCGCCAGCGCCGGAACGCGGCGATCCTCGACGGCGCGCTCGGCCTCGCGTACTATCGCGCGCGGATCGGTGGCGTTGGGGCTGGGCGCAGAGGCACCGGGCGCAAGGACGAGGAGTAGGAGGGGGACCGAGCGCAACAACATGTGTTCAACGTGGGAGTCTTTGCGCTGGAGCGCAAATGAGGCCGGACGGGCGGGTGAGAATCCTGGCCGATCCCGTCGTTACTCCCTCTGCGGGCACAGACCCGGGGACCGCGGCGTCTACATGACCGCGAGCCGCCCGCATGCCACTCATGCTGAAGGAGCAGTCCGATGAAGACCCACTCGCACTTCGTCATGCTAGCGCTCGTGACGGTCGGGCAATTCGCGACGACTTCAGCTCGAGCACAGGCCGCGGACAGTCTGACGAAAATCAAATCCGAGGGCGTCGTCGTGAATGCGCCTGCGGTTCCCGTCGATACATCGGTGCACAAGAAGAAGGGGATGTTCGGCAAGCTGAAAAGTGTCGCACAGAACAAGACGGTTCAGGCGGTGACCAAGGCTGCGGTGTGCAACGCGGTGCCCGGCGGGCAGTACATGCTGGGCGCTGCAGAGGCGGCAAAGGCCAAGACGTCGATCGCGTCGGGTGCGGCGAATGCACAGGGGTGCATTCCCGGCATGCCTGGCGCAGGCGCGGGCATGCCGGGAATGGGTGCCAAGGGTGCGCTAGCGGGAGCAGCGATGGGTGCCGCGGGCTCGATCGGCACGCCCGGGCTGCCGGGCGGCGTCGGGGGGCCGAATGCGGCGCAGGCCGCGGCGATGCAGGCGATGATGCGGGGAGCGCCTGGAGGCGCGGTGCCGGGAGGCGGAGCGCCGGGGATGCCGACCCCCGAGCAGATCGCCGCGATGCAGGCGATGGTGGCGCAGATGCAGGGCGGTGCGATGGCTGCGGGCGCCGTGACGACAGAGGCGGCGGGGCAGCAGGTGAAGCTGTCGGGCTCCGTCGCGGACGAGATCAAGAAGGGAAAGCTGACGATCAAGCAGGTCGACTGGATCCGCGGCTCACCAGGCATCTCGCCGTCGACGACGCAGGGGTTCGTCGATCTCATGACGAGTGTCGCCATAGCGATGAAGGAAGCGGGCGGCGTGTACCGCGTGGATGTGTACATGGACAAGAAGTACACGGATCAGGAGATCGCGGCACTCGGTCCGGGGCGCGCGGGAATGATCGTCGCGGTGCTTCAGGATCGCGGGCAGGTCGGACAGGGAGTGGTGGCGGGGAAGGTGGGGAAGGAGAAGGAGCAGCGCGTCGAGATCGTGAAGCAGAAGTGAGAGCGCGGCGCGCGATCTGACTCGCGGGAATTCGCCCGCGAGTCAGCGTGCGGTGATGGTCGTGCTGCGATCGTACCACGCGGGTGCGAGCATCGCGAGCATGAATGCGCTCAGCAGCGCGAACGCGATCGGATAGCCCGTGTGTGTGGAGATGACGCCGAATGCAACGGCTCCGATGCCAAGCCCTGCATCGTAGCCGACATTCCACACGGCGCTCACCGCATCATATCCCGACGGCGACACGCGATCGAACATGAGCGTGAGCGTCGCGTTCTGCGTGATGCCGAAGCCGATGCCGAAGAGCACCATGCCGGTCATGATCGCCGTCGTGCTCGCGATGAGAATCAGAGCGGCCATGCCGATGGTCGCGAGCAGCACGCCGGGGATGAGCAGCGCCGCGTGCCCGAGCCGATCGCCGAGTCGTCCCGCGTACCATCGTGAGAGCGTTGAAGCCGCGGCCTGAACGAGCAGCGCGGTCGCGATGACGTTGACCGTCGCGTGAATCGCGGCGAGCGGAAGAAAGGTGACGATGACGCCGGCGGCCATCGCCGTCGCGGAGAAGACGATCGCGGGGCGCGCGAGCGCTGGGGTGAGCAATCCAGCGAGCACACCGACGGGTTCTTCGTGCGCTGGCGCTTCGACGGCAGGAAGTCCCGGCACTGCGGCAATGCCCGCGAGCGCGCCGAGTCCC
>JAQBQC010000390.1 GCA_028287205.1 Gemmatimonadota bacterium | reverse complement strand
CACGCTGATGAGTTGAGCAGCTCCTGCTTCTTCATGTCTCCATCGTTCGAGTGGCCAACGTTCGCGAGCAGCCCTCCTCGCGACACCAGCTGCGCCGCCATCACCGTCTGAATTACGCTGACGATCTGATTCGCCGTCCCATTCGCGGCGCCTCCATCCTCGTTCCCACTCACCGTCACGAGCCGCGCCTCCGCCAGCGCCGCCGCAATCTGCGGCGCGATCACCGGCAGCATTTCGATCTGCCGATAGCGGAAGTAGCTCTCCCCGCCCGCCGCGATCGCCTTGTTCACGATCGCAATGCTCTCCGCTGTTGCCGCCGCGACCGTGCGAATCCGAATCGCCTCCGCTTCCGCCGCGGCCTGCGCGGTGATCGTCACGCGCGCCGCGTCCGCGCGCGCCTGCGCGATCTGCGTCGCATCCAGCTCGGCGACGCGCTGCACACCCATCGCCTCCTGCCGCTTGGCCTCCGCCTGCGCAATGAGCGCCGCATTCCCCGCCTTCGTCTGTTCCAGCTCGCGCTGACGATCCGAGATGATCCGCTCGGCCTCGATCGTCGCCTCCTTCGCGCGACGCGCCTGCTGCGCCTGCACGATGTCGGCAGTCGCCTGCGCCTCTGCAGCGGACATGCGGCGACGCGCATCCGCGACTTCCGACTGCACGACCTTGATGTTGAGCGAGTTGAAGATCAATCCGAGATCCGTGAGCTCGCGCGAGCACGCCTTGCGGATGATCACCGCGAGCGGATCGTCGTCATCCTCGAGGGTGTCGATCGCGCCGCTGTCCTGCACTGTCACCGCCGCACGCGGTGGCGCCGCGACGATCGCAGCTGACGGTGACGCTCCCGCCGTGAGCACGCGCGGGGCGGACTTGGCCGAGAAGAGCTGGTCATGCGTGAGGAGATTGATCGCGCGACGCGCGGAGCTCGAGAGTAAGTCGGTGAGTGTGTTGACCTGATCCGCATCGGGCTTCGCGAAGAAGCGGTTCGCGGCCGTCTTGATGAGGACGTCCGTGTCGCCAACTGAGACGATCGCGCTCGCGAGCACGCGCACCTTGATCGGCTGCGGAGTTCCGTGCTCGTCGAGATCGGCTGTCTGATCGGTGATGTCGAGATCGACGTTGATCACCTTGCTCGAGATCGTCGTACCCGTAGTGAGCAGCGGGATCTCCTTACTCTTGCCAGGTCCCCGATAGATCACCGTGCCGCCGGCGAGCCAGCTCACGAGACGAATCGTGCCTGCCTCCACGTTGCGCAGGAACGACGCGACGATCGCGGGGATGACGAGGAAGACTCCTATGATGATGGCAACTGCAACGATCGCGATGTTAGGCATGTGAGTGATTGAAGGGACGAGACATCAACGCGTGGGCTGCGTAACCGTGCATCGTCCTCGCGCGGCATCCACTTCCGCGATACGCACGAGGTCACCGGAGCGAATGCGCACGCCGCGCGCGCGCTCGTCCGGTGCGAGCGTCGCAAGGAGTTGAACGAGCTGTCCATCGAGCTCGAGCGCGACGAGGCCGTTGCCGTTTACGTCGAAGCCAGTGACCGCGCGCGCCTCATCTTCGATCGTGCTCTCGAGCGTGTTTGCCTCGCGCGATTCGAATCGGAAGAGGAATTTCCACATGGGGCCAACGAGCAGCGCTTCGAAGATAATTCCGGCGGCGACTGCTGCGGCCAGACGCAACGGCTCAGCGAGCGAGGTCGCAGCGATGCCGCCGGCGCCGAAGCCGACGAAGAACGAGAAGAGCAGGCGAGGGGAGAGAAGCGACGTCCACTTCCAGCCGCCGGAGCTGGATCCGCGCGCGCCGCGCGCGCCCATTCCTGATACGCGTCCACCCGCTCCGCCGGCACGCCCGCCGAACGCGTGACCGATGTGAGCGGCATCGTGCACCTGCGAATGTCCGGCGTGGGCGCCGTGCGCGAGGCCCCCGAATGCCATGATGCCTAGCCCCACTGCGCCGGTCGCGAGTGAGACTGTGTAGAGATCCATGTGATGAGAGATACATCACGGCGAGAGAAACTGACAGGCCACCGCGCCGCCGCCCGCTCTTTCCAGCGCGCGAAGGGCCTCCTCCGGGCCGAAGCTCGGAGTTGCGGAGCCTGGGGGAGGAGGCGAGTCGCGAGCCTTACCTATTTCGAACGCCCCGAGCCGCTCGCCGTCGACGCCGCTGACTCCTCACCCGCGTGGGACTTTTCCTGGGCGTGAGGCCGGTGCATGAGCATCGGAACCTTGGAGCCGCGCAGCACCTTGTCGGCGACGCCGCCCATGATCAGTCGCGTCAGCCCTCCTCGCCCGTGCGTCTCCATTGCGATGAGGTCGGCCGCGATGCTGTCCGCCGTCTCGAGAATCGCGCGCGCTGTGTTATCGTGGCGGAAGGTTCGATAGTTCATGTTGACGCCGAGCGCGCGGAAATTCTTGGCGAGGCCTTCGAGATAGTCCTTCGCTTCCTGGTAACGCAGATCGTCTACCGGATTGACGGCGATTGGCTCGTCATCGTCGAAGGGCGGAAGCACGTGCAGGAGGAGATACTCGACATCGCGAGTCCCGGCGACGACGACCGCATGGTCGATCGCCTCCTCGGCCAGCCGCGAGCCATCGAGCGGAACGAGCACGCGGCTGAACGAGCGCGCAGGTGTCGTCGCCGGTGCCTTCTCGTTCGGCTTGACGAGCAGCACCGGCGAGAAGGAGCGACGAACGAGATCCTCCGTGACGTCGCCCAGCCAGACCACACTGATCCCTCCTTTGCCGTGTGTCGACATCACGACGAGATCGGCGTGACGCTTCTCGATGTACGACACGAGCTCCTCCTCCACCGCACCCTCGAGCAACGTCGCTCGCACACTGACGTGCGTCTCCTTGTGCAACCGCTCGGCGAGCTTCTCCAGCCGCTCTCGCGCTCGGCGGTGAAGCTCGAGGTCGAGTGTCGGATCCAGTGGCGGCGCGTTCTGCGTCAGCTCGGGCAGGATGTGCTCGTACACGTGCACGAGCTCGACGTCGGCATTCTCCCGCTTCGCGATCATCAGCGCCGTCGGAAGTGCCTGCTCGGCGAACGCGGACATGTCGGTGGGAACGAGGATGAGCTTCATCATGGCTGCTGTCCTGGGCAGAAAATTGTTCAGCGAATCTGCAACGCGATTCTTCCGATGACGTGTCCCTGCTCCAGCCGCTCGTGCGCCTTCGCGGCCTCTTCGAGCTTGAACGTCTTTGCGATGATGACTTTCAGGTGCGCGTCGGCGACGGCGCGGTTCAGTCGCTCGAATTCCTCGCGGCCGGCAACCGCGTCGTACGCAATCACGCGCACGTTCGGTCTCTTTTGTGGCTCCGGCGTTACGCCGTTTGGGTACGCGAGGCGGCCGCCTTCGACCAGCTGATCCGCGCATTGCTCGAGCGACTCTCCGCCGGCGAGCGCGAGGATCGCGTTCAATCCGTCCGCCGCGTACGACTTGAGACGCTCGGCGGCGTTCGGCGCGCGCGCATCGATGACGTGCTGCGCGCCGAGGTCGCGCATCGTTTGCTCTCCGCTCGCGCTGGACGCCGTCGCGATCACGTACGTGCCGTGCCGCTTGGCGAACTGCACCGCGAGTGTCCCGACCGCGCCGGTCGCGCCGAAGATGAGAATCGTCTCGCGGCTGCGGAGCTGAATGTGATCGTCGATGCCCTGCTGCGCCGTCAATCCCGTGACCGCGGACGCGCCCGCCTCGAGGATCGTGAGCTCTCGCGGGACTCTCCCCGCGTGATCCGCGTGCACCGCGACGTACTCCGCGTAGAACCCACCTTTGGGATTCCCGAACTCGTACGCCCACACCTCGGCGTCCTCACGCTTGATCGTCGGCACGTCGGCACCGTGCGCGACGATGACGCCGGCGCCGTCGGTGCCGAGTACGAGGGGAAAGCGCTCGGTGCCATCGGAATATTCGCCTCTGCGCATCGCGGCGTCCCAGATGCCGACGCCCGCCGCGTGCATCTCGATCAGCACTTCGTGCGGACCCGGCGTCGGCACTGGGAGCGTGTGAATCGTCAATACGTCCGGCGACCCGAATCGATCAATAGCCGCCGCGCGCATCGTCGTCGGGATGCCTGTCGCTGACTTCTCTCGCGTGCGGCTGCCCGCCGTTGTTTTCGATGCCACGACAAAGTCCTCAGACCGGATACGTGCGCGGAATCTCCTGCGTGGAGATCCAGTGCGCTGTGGTGAACTCGTCGATCGCCCATTCGCCGCCGAATCTGCCGATGCCCGACGCTTTCTCGCCGCCGAACGCCGTGTTGGCTTCGACGTTGACAGTCCAGTCGTTGATGTGCGTCATCCCCGCGTCTATGCGTTTCGCGAATCGCATCCCGCGCTCGAGATCGCGCGTGAATACCGCGCTCGAGAGTCCGTACTCGGTGTCGTTGGCGATGCGGACCCCTTCGTCGTCGCCGTTGAAGCGGATGATCGGCGCGACCGGCCCGAACACTTCCTCGTGCGCAGCGGGCATGTCGTTCGTGACGTCATCGAGCACGATTGCTGGAAAGAGCAGGTCTTTCGTCGTGCCCGTCACTCTCGATCTCGCGCCGCGCTTGATCGTGGCATCGACCTTC
>JAQBQC010000387.1 GCA_028287205.1 Gemmatimonadota bacterium | reverse complement strand
CTCCGAGCGCGACCCCGCCGCGCGCGCCCGCGCCGTCCGCCAACGGAGCTCCATCCGGCGCGCGGCTCGCCTCCGTGGAGAGCGAGCTGCAGCGTCGCCTCGTCGAGGAGGGGCTCGTGGTGCGCGCACCCGACATCGCGCGCGTCGTCGCGGTCGCCACCGGACGCACCGTCGAATGGCCGTGAAGCATCGCCTGGCCCGCAGCGCGTTCAGCGCGCTGCTCGCGTTGGTGGCGACAATCACGATGGGATGCCCGAGCCGCGACAAGGTCACGGCGCAGGGCCCCTACGCGCGAGAGGTCTCCGAAGCGATTCCGAGGATCGAGAAGGTGACGGGGCTCAAGTTCAAGAAGCAGCCCGTACTCGAGCGACGCACGAAGGAACAGGTGCACGCGTTCCTCGTGAAGCAGTTCGAGGATGAGCGCTCGCAGGCGGATCTCAACGCGCAGCAGATCCTGCTCAGGCGGCTCGGCCTCGTGTCCGAAGACTTCGATCTCCGCGCGCTCATGCTCGATCTCTACACCGAGCAGATCGTCGGCTTCTACGATCCCGAGACGAAGGTGCTCTATGTGATCGACGGCGCGAAGCCCGAGGAAGTGGGCTTCGTTGTCGAGCACGAGCTCGTGCACGCGCTGCAGGACCAGTACACGAATCTCGACTCCCTGCTGCACATCAAGGGCGACGATGATCGCGTGCTTGCCGCGCAGTCCGTGATGGAAGGGCAGGCGACGCTCGTCCCGATCCAGTCGATGCTCGGGCCGGCTGCGGGGCTGCCAGGCGGATGGGAGAAGGTGCGCCAGCTCATTCGCGAGAATCAGGGCTCGATGCCGAAGTTCGCCGCGGCGCCGCAGATTCTGCAGGAGACGCTCCTCTTCCCGTATCTGAGCGGCGCCGAATTCATGCGCCGCTATCAGGATCAGGGCCGCGCCGGAATGCCGTTCGGCCCCAACATGCCGGTGTCGTCCACGCAGATCATGCACGCCGATGCGTACTTCGGCGGGCATCCGGAGAAGCCGGTCTCGATCACCCTACCCGCACCGCAGGGCGCGACGAGCACGTACCAGAACGACATGGGCGAGTTCGAGACGCGCGTCTTTCTCTTCCAGCATCTCAAGGATCAGAACGCATCCGTGCTCGCGGCCGACGGCTGGAGCGGCGATCGCTACATGATCCTCCACTCGCCGCACGGTGACGGAATCGCCTGGGTCACGGCGTGGCGCTCGGCCGTGGACGCCGGCGAGTTCCGAACGGCGATGCAGAAGGTCTTCACCGCACGCTTTCCGAAGGTGCAGGCCACCGAAGGCGCACAGGGCACGCATCTCGTCGCCAACAAGCGCTCGATGGTGCTCACGGGCGGCGACGTGAACGGGCACTCGGTGGTCGTGTACGTCGACGTGCCGGAGGGCGATCGCACGGACGTGCTCGATCTCTCGAAGATGGAGATCAAGTAAGGCGATCCCTAGCTGATGATCCGCCCGAGCAGAATTCCGAGCACCGCGAACACCGTCACGATCGCGCACACCGTACCGATCGCGACGGCGACCCACTGCGCAGCGCCCATCGCGCGATCGTAGCGCGCGCTTCGTACCGCGCCCCGTTCGGCCGTCTCACGCTCGAGAATTCCCCACAGGCCGAACGCTCCTGCGCTCACGAGTGGCAGCGCGAACGCCCACCAGCCGGGCCGCACCGCCGCGAGCGCGACGGCCGCGACCCCTCCGATCGCCGCGAGCGCGGCCAGCACTCCGTCCGAGGTGCGGCGTGCGCGCACCGCGAGCACCGCGAACAGCGAGGGCGGCTCGGACCCAACGGTATTCGGATCCGCGGATGCGATCATCGCCAACCTCCTACCGACCAATGAACTGCGAGATCGAATAGATCGCCAGCCCGACCAGGCCGCCGACTATCGTGCCGTTGATGCGAATGAACTGCAGATCCTTCCCGATCGCTAGCTCTACGCGGTCCGATGTCACCGTCGGATCCCACGACCCCACCGTCTGCGCGATGAGCTCCGCAACCTCGCCCTGATAGCGATCCACCAGGTGCCCCGCCACATCCGCGATCAGCGCATCGATGCGCGCGAGCAATGCCTCATCGCGCGACACCGCCTCCCCCAGCGACACGAGCCCACGCTCGATGGCGGACGGCGCGAATGCGTTCGGGGCATCCGCATACCGGAAGAGCGCCGCTTTCGCATCCTCCCAGATGGACGCCGAGAACTTGCGCACCGCCTCCGCATCGAGAATCTCGAGCTTGATCCGCTCGGCCCGCTCGCGCACCTCGGGGCTCTCCTTCAGCTTGCGCACGAACTCCGCGAGCGCATCGTCGAAGCGACGGCGCAGCGGATGATTCGGATCGTCGCGCACATCCGCGAGCGTGTTGTCGAGCCCCGTCACGATCTTCCGGTGAATGCGATCGTCCACCATTCCCGGCACCCACCACGGGCTCTCCTCTTCGATCCGGTCGCGGATCAGCTCCTGGTTCTGATCCACCGCGCGCGCGAGCAGCGCGATCGCCTCGTCGAGCAGCTCCTGATGCCGGTCGCCGGCGGTGATCAGCGTGAGCATCTGCCCGATTAGCGGCGCTACCTCCGTGCTCCTGATGCGCTCGACGAGCACGCGATCGATGAGCTCCTGCACGTCGTCGTCGGCCATCATGCGCGCGCCGCTCGCGAGCGCGGTTGCCGCGTGCCTCGCCAGGGTGCGGCTGTTCTCGGGCATCGCGAGCCACTTCGCGAGGTGCTCCGAGATGTGCAACGTCTCCAGTCGCGCCGCGAGAACATCGCGGCTCAGGAAGTGGCGCGACACGAAGTTGCCCAGGCTGCGCCCGATCTGATCCTTGCGCGCCGCGACGATCGCCGTGTGCGGAATCGGAATCCCGAGGGGATGACGGAACAGTGCCGTCACCGCGAACCAGTCGGCGACGCCGCCGATCATCGACGCTTCGGCCGTCGCGCGCACGTAGGCGAGCCACGGATAGCGCGCCACGAAGATCGCGCTCACGACCCACACCGCCGTCGCGAGCAGAAGAAGCCCGCTCGCGCGCCGCTTCATGCGCGCGAGATTCTTTCGCTTCGTGTCCTCGTCCAGCGGCGGCAGCGGCGCGCTCACGGCGAGGGCAGGGCGCACCGCCAGGTCAGTCACCGGTCTCGATCGGAACCGACCGCTCCGCGTCGCTCCCGCGTCGCTCCGGCTCGGACTCCGGCATCACCACCGGCGGAAGATCCGCCGGCGTGGCGGCGACGGCCGGAAGCATCGCAAGGCGCAGCACCTCGTCCATCGTCGCGACGAAGGTGAAGACCATGTTCTTGCGCACCTCTGCCGGGATCTCGCGCAGATCCTTCTCGTTCATCTTCGGCAGAATCACCTCGCGCAGCCCCGCGCGATACGCCGCGAGCACCTTCTCCTTCACTCCACCGATCTCGAGCACTTTCCCGCGGAGCGTGACCTCGCCCGTCATGGCGACGTCGCGCCGCACCGGACGCTCGCTCAGCGTGCTCGCGATCGCCAACGTCACGGTGATCCCGGCGCTCGGTCCATCCTTCGGGATCGCGCCGGCCGGCAGATGGATGTGCAGGTCGTAGTCGCGGAACATGCGATCGTCGATGCCGATCTGCCCCGCGCGCGAGCGCACGTACGAGTACGCCGCGTCCACGGACTCGCGCATCACGTCACCCAGCTGCCCGGTGACGATCAGCCGCCCCGTCCCTGGCATCTTGAGCGCCTCGATGGTCATCAGCTCGCCGCCCGTCGACGTCCACGCCAGGCCCGTGGGCGCGCCGATCTCCGGCTCCTTCTCCGCCTCGTCGCGCGAGTAGCGGGGAACGCCGAGAATTTCCTCGACCATCTTCGCGTCCACGATCCACGCGCCTTCCTCATCCTTCGCCTTGCGATGCGCGCGCTTACGCATGATCGCTTCGATGTTGCGCGAGAATCCGCGCAGCCCCGCCTCGCGCGAGTAGCCGCTCGAGATGAGGCTCAGCATCTCGTCCGTGAACTGCAGATCGAGATCCGAGATTCCCGTTTCCTCGAACAGCTTCGGCAGCAGATAGCGCCACGCGATCTCGACCTTCTCCTCGATCGTGTAGCCCGCAATGCGGATCACTTCCATTCGGTCGCGCAGCGGCGCCGGAATGTCGAAGAGATTGTTGGCCGTGCAGATGAACAGCGCGCTCGAGAGATCGAACGGCAGATTCAGGTAGTGATCGACGAATGAATGGTTCTGACTCGGATCGAGCACCTCGAGCATCGCGGCAGTCGGATCGCCGCTCATGCCGCCGTGCGTCATCTTGTCGATCTCGTCGATCATCAGCACGGGATCCTTGAGCCCTACGCGCCTGAGCG
>JAQBQC010000372.1 GCA_028287205.1 Gemmatimonadota bacterium | reverse complement strand
TGAACTCCTTTTGGCCGAGCTTGGAGTGCGCTGCCGGACGCGGGGGTACGGGGCAAGTCCGGTGCCGCCCCCGGGTGAGAATCGGGCTCGGATTCTAGGCAAAAAAAAGAGTCCCAGCAATGCTGGGACTCTTTTCGATAGTTCTGGGAGAGCTGTCAGACCTTCTGAACATCGGCGGCCTGCGGACCCTTCTGTCCCTGAACGATTTCGAACTCGACCTGATCGCCTTCGGCGAGCGACTTGAAGCCGTTGCCGGTGATGGCGCTGAAGTGGACGAAAACATCGGGGCCGCCCTCACGGGAGATGAAACCGAAGCCTTTCGCGTCGTTGAACCACTTCACGGTGCCTGTAATGCGTGCCATGGTACCTTACCCTCTCCCCGTCGGGGGTTAGAACTGTTGTACTAATCGGACGAGCTGTTCGCGGCGAAACATTTGCCGCTGAAGATCGAACGATCTAGAGTGTACCGAAATCTAAACAGATGATTCCGGTGGTAACTAGATCATATCTCATAATTTGGGCCAAGCTGACGAGTTGCTGAGTAGAACCGCTACTAAATCCAGACTTACTAAGCGGTTAGCGGACTCAGGCGGCGCCCGCTATATAGCGAGCAATTCGGCCGCAACTCGAACAGCGGAGCGTGACGTGGGAGCGGGGGATGGGAGGGACCTGATCCGGATCTCGAACTATGCGGCCGGAGCACGACGGGCAACTCAGCGGAGCGCCGGTGCGGTCGTTCGCAATGAGCTGCAACGCTTGCGCAGGATTGTAAGTGGCCGGACGTGGCTTTCGCATGAACCCCTCCAAAGTCTCAACAAGTCTCCCCGACTACAGGAGACGATCGAATGCCCTTTCCCGTTCGGCCAAAAATGGCCGCTACGGCAAAGAACGCTGCAGACGCGCAGACCGTTGGGTCTTGCCGTCTTCCTGGCCGTTCTGCTGACGGCCTGCGGTCCCCGCACGCACTTCCCGCCGCTGCCACCGGCACTTCCCGACACCCTCGCGTCGAACGACTCCGCGGCGGATCTCGCGAGGGATTTAGCGCCTATTTTGTACCTTCAGCGGGACGAATCGTTCCCGCTCGAGCGCACCGTCGCCGTTGTGCACCCGTCGCGGCGCGTAATCGCCTACTTCCTCACCTATCAGCACGATGTCGCCGCGCGATGGTCACCCTTCGCGCAGGGTGCCGACGAGGAAGAATTCTGGGTTGGCTACGACGCCACGCTGGCTCCGACCGATCTCTGGACATACTGGCACGGCGACATTCTGCACGCCAATTGGCGAGACAGAGGACAGCTCGGCGTGAACGTGCAGTGGGGGAAGCATGGCTCGCTCCCGCGGGGAACACCGCCGTCCGAGCTCCCGCGCGACAAGTCACTCGAAATCTTCTACGCAATGACGTACGTGTTTCCCGATCTCTGGTTTGGAAGATTCTCGAGCCGAGGCCCGCTCTGCTTCTGTCACAGCTTTTCCCGCTATCTCGAGTTCACGCGCCCCATTCTGCTCGGCTCACGACTCACCGCGATCGGACGCACCGCCGATCCCGACTCGCTCCTCACTGCCGTTTTCGGCCCGCAGTACGCGCACAAGCCATACTGGCCGTGGGAGGGACGAAGATATCGGAAGCTGTGGAACGATGTGAGCGGAGATCGCGCGCTGCTAGGACGCAGATGACGCTCGCTTCAACCCGACGCATTCGTGGCGCGTATTGATCACGTGATCACACAATCCCTGGTGCCGCTCCGTCGCGCGGCGCTCGCCCTTCTCCTGCTCGCCGGCGCCGCCTGCGCGAGCGCGGCGCCGCGCCCTACTCCCGCTCCGCCGCCGAGTGCGAGCTCGCGCAGAGTCATCGTGCTCGGCTTCGATGGCTTCGCGCGTCGCTATCTCGACGTGGACTCGGCGCCAGCGCTGCATGCGTTCGCGCGCAGCGGCGTCACGACCACGCACGGAATGATCCCGAGCTTTCCGACGGTCACCTTCTCGAATTTCTACGCGCTCGCGACGGGACTCTATCCGGACCATTCCGGAATCGTGAACAACAGGTTCTACGATCCCGCGCACGACAGCATGTTCGTGTACAAGGATCCCATCGCGCACGAATCGTACTGGTGGCTTGGTGAGCCGATCTGGGCGACCGCGACGAAGCAGGGCGCGCCGGCTGCGACGATGTTCTGGGTCGGATCGGACGCGGAGATCGGCGGCGTGCGTCCCGCGCGCTGGCACTCCTACGATCACGCGGTGTCCTTCAGCGCTCGCGTGGATACGCTGCTCGCGTGGCTCGATCTTCCGGCGGCCTCGCGCCCGCGGCTGTTGATGGGGTACTTCGAGGAGCCGGACATGCAGGGGCACAAGCACGGTCCCGACGGGGTCGAGACTCGAGAAGCGGTGCTGCGTGTGGACAGTTCGCTCGCGCGGCTCGTGCGCGGGCTCGAGGCGCGGAAGATCTACGACAGTGTCGACATCGTGATCGTCGCCGATCACGGAATGACGGAGATTTCACCCGAGCGCGTGGTCTATCTCGATGATGTCGTGGACTCGGCGAGCGTGCACGTGGTGAACATGACGCCCAACCTCATGGTCGGCGCGCGTGATGGCGACAACGATGCGCTGCTCGCGCGCCTGAAGAAGCTCCCGCACGTCAGCGTGTGGAAGAAGAACGATGTGCCGGCCCGCCTGCACTATGGAACGAGCCCGCGCATCACGCCGATCGTCGGCGTCGTCGATGGTGGCTGGATGCTCGGGTGGCGCCGCGGGAAGGCCTATGGCGGCCGCGGCGAGCATGGCTACGACAACGCGGTCCCGGAGATGCGTGCACTCTTTCTTGCGCGCGGTCCGGATTTTCGCCCGGGATCGACAATCGCAGAGTTTCCGAACGTCGATGTGTACGACCTGCTCGCGCGGCTGCTCGGCATCACAGCGGCGCCGAACGATGGAACGCTCGCGCCGTTCGTTCCGGTGCTCCGCTAGCGGATTTCGATCCAGTAGTCGTTACGCGCCGTAGATGATCTCGCCCTCGGCATCGATCCCCATCTCGTGCACGGCGCCGCAGACGCCGCACGTCTTGGAGGCGATCCACGCGATGTCGACGCCTTCGCGCTCCTCCTTCGAGGCAGGCTTCACCGCGAGCTTCTTGTAGCTGTACTCGCCGCACTTCTCGCAGGCATGACCGCGCGCGATCCGCTCGGCGCGATCACGAGTAATTCTGGCCACGTCTACTTTCCTTCCTCGGGTGGCGCGGGCGGTTCGGGCGGCACCGGCGGCGTGTACGCGAACGTCGGTGCGGGAATCTGCGGACGGGATGGTGTGTATGCGGGCGCGGGCTGACGCGGCGTACTCGGCATCGGGACGTCGCTCGATGAGCGAACGAGCAGCTCCTTGATGCCGCCGAGCGCGCCCATGACCCCTGCAGCTTCGGCCGGAAGAAAGATCGTCGAGCCCTTTCCCTGCGTGAGCTGCGGGAGCGCCTCGAGGTACTTCATGCCGAGCAGGTACATCGCCGCCTGACCTTCCGGCAGCGAGGAGGCGATGCGCGAGATCGCCTGCGCCTCGGCCTCCGCCATCGCGAGGCGGGCGGTGGCGAGCCCCTTAGCGCGGAGCACCGCGGCCTCCGACTCACCCTGTGCGCGGCTCACCTGCGACTGCTGCACGCCCTCAGCCTCGAGAATCGCGGCGCGCTTGGATGCCTCGGCATTCGTGACCGCGGCGCGTCGCTCGCGCTCGGCGCGCATCTGCAGCTCCATCGACTGCTGGATGTCGCGCGGCGGCTCGATCGCCTGCAGCTCGACGCGCGTAACATCGACGCCCCATCCGATCGACGCTTCCTCGATCGTGTCGCGCATGCGCTTGTTGATCATGTCGCGGCTCGCGAGCGTCTGATCGAGCTCGATGTCACCGACGATGT
This sequence comes from Gemmatimonadota bacterium, assembly GCA_028287205.1. Taxonomy (GTDB): domain Bacteria; phylum Gemmatimonadota; class Gemmatimonadetes; order Gemmatimonadales; family Gemmatimonadaceae; genus FEN-1250. The sequence goes on along the minus strand of JAQBQC010000372.1, from coordinate 756 downwards.
TGCGGAGCGTGGTGCGCGTGAGCGTCTCGAGCGCGAACGGCAGGTTCTGAATCGCGTACGCGGCCTTCTGTGGATCGGCGATGCGGTAGTAGAGCACAGCGTCGATGTCGATCGTGACGTTGTCCTTCGTGATCACCGGCTGCTTCGGAAAGCTCAACACCTGCTCGCGGAGATCGATGCGGGACGTCGAGCCCGAGGTGACGCGCTTCACGCCGCCCGGATCCGCTTCGAAGTAGCGAACGTCGATCGTCTTTCCCTTTTCCATGTACGGGATCAGCACGTTCAATCCCGAGCGGGCGATACGATTGAAGCGTCCCCATCGCTCGATCACCATCACCTCTGCCTGGCCGATGATCTTGACCGTGTTCGCGATCGTGACCGCCGCGATGAAGATGAGGAAGAGTAGCAGGCCTATGCCGATCATCGTTGCTCCGAGTGTGGGGTCAGACGGTGTATGCTAGTGGATCCTAGGGCTTCCAGTCTGCGATGAACAGATCGAGCTGGTGCTCACCGGTGGCGTTGCGACTCGAGGCCCACACGAGCTGTTTTCCGTCGGGACTGAACTGCGGGAAGCCGTCGAAACCGGCGGCGTTCGTCACCGACTCGAGTGCGCCGCCTTCATCATTGATGAGATAGAGATCGAACTGGCCGCTACGGGGATTCGTGTAGTTCGACGAAAAGATGATCCGCTTGCCGTCGGCCGTGAAGAAGGGTGCGAAGTTGGCGCCGCCCAGGTGGGTGATCTGGTGCTGATCG
>JAQBQC010000370.1 GCA_028287205.1 Gemmatimonadota bacterium | reverse complement strand
TAGCGCGCACGCGCGGCATCGAGGGGTTTTTCGTGGGGTCGACGTGGGCGTCGCTCTACACGGGTACCAACCCCGCGCAGCACGGGCTGCACTACCAGATGCAGCTCGTGCCCGGGAGCTATCGCCTCGAGGATCGTGCGAAGGGCGCATTCGTCCAGCGCGATCCGTTCTGGCGCGTGCTGAGCCGAGCGGGGAGGAGGGTCGCCGTGCTCGACGTGCCGCTCAGCAGGATCGAGCCCGAGCTGAATGGCGTGCAGGTGGTGGAGTGGGGCGCTCACGATGCGTTCTTCGGGCACTCGACGATTCCTCCGGAGCTGGCGTCGCAGATCGAGGCGCGCGTGGGTCGACATCCCGCTGGCGCATCGTGCGACGCGGCCGGGCGCGGCGCGAGGGAATATCGGGAGCTCGTCTCCGCACTCGCGGAAGGAGTGCGACGCAAGGGGGAGTGGAGCACGGAGCTCCTCGCGCGCGGCGATTGGGATCTCTTCATGCAGGTGTTCACGGAGTCGCACTGTGTCGGCCACCAATGCTGGCACCTGCATGACGCTGCGCACCCGGCGCACGACGCGATCATCGCGGGGATGACGGGCGATCCATTGCGGGTCGTGTATCGAGCGATCGATGCAGCCATCGGTACGCTCGTGGATACGGCGCGTGACGCGCACGTGATCGTGTTTGCCGCGCATGGGATGTCGCATCGCTACGGCGCTCATTTTCTCCTGCGCGACCTCCTCTTCGCGCTCGGCGCCGCGACACCGCCGGCGAAGCAGCTTCGCGAGCGCGTGCGCGATGTGGCATCGCGCGCATGGCATGCATTGCCGGCTGCGGCGCGCACCTTGCTCTCACCACTCCGAAGGCGCGTGATGCCCGACACCTCGGCATCGGCGCATTCCGGGTCGTCCGGGATCGGTGTCGATGTCGACCGAAGCCGATGCTTTCCGCTCGCGAACGGTCTTGCCGTGAGCGGCATTCGACTCAACCTTGTGGGGCGGGAACCGCGCGGTGTGCTCGCGCCGGGCAAGGAGGCCGATCGTTTCGTCGAGACGCTCACGGAAGATCTGCTCGCGATCGTGGACGACGCGAGCGGCGCGCCACTCGTGGGTCGGGTGCTGCGCACGCGAGATCACTATTGCGGCGAGCATCTGGATGCGCTACCGGACCTGCTCCTCGAATGGAACGAGTCGGTGGCGATCGGCAGCACTGCGTTGGCCGACGGCGCGGGAGCACGTGTGCGCGCTCGGTCGCCCAGGATCGGCACGATCGAAGGAGCGAACGACTACGGGCGGAGCGGCGAGCATCGGCCCGGCGGATGGCTCGTGGCCGCGGGGCCAGGGGTGGAGCGAGGACGGCTCGAGCGAGCACCGTCGCTGCTCGATCTCGCCCCGACGTTCGCGCGCATTCTCGGAGTCGAGCTGCCGGGCGCAGAGGGAACGCCGATCGCGGAGATCGTGGACTAGATCGAGGTACGCTCGCAGATTTGGCGGATCCAAGCGCCATGAAAAATATGTGAGCCAATGATACCGGACGGTGATACGCATGACTGAGTCGGCCATTCATCTCCGCGATGCGACCCCGAGCGACGCCGATGCCGTTGCGAGCCTTCTCGCCGAGCTCGGTCATCCGACCGCGAGCGCCGATGTTCCGTCGCGTCTTGCAGCGGTGCTGCGAGATCACGGCGCCGTTCTCCTCGCAGTCGATCACGCAGATCGGCCACTCGGCCTCATGTGTCTGTCGCGGCATGTCGTGCTCCACGCGCCGGGCCCGATCGCCTACATCACGGCGCTCGTGACCGCGAACGTGGCGCGAAGACGCGGCGTCGGACAGCTACTCGTGACTGCCGCGAAGGAGTGGGCGATTGAGCACGGATGCGTGCGTCTGTCGGTGACCAGCGCGGAGCGTCGCACGGACGCCCACGCTTTCTATCCGGCAAGTGGCCTGCCCTACACCGGACGCCGCTTCGCGATGGACATCGCGCAAGCACGATAGCGAAGCGCAACGTCGCCAGCGTCTAGCGAACGCTGCATGCGCGCAGTATCAGGTTCAGAACGATGGTGAGTACGATCGAGAGCACGATGCTCGCTGCGCATCCCGTGACACGAACCCTCATGCAGTGCTCCGGCAGTGGAGAGAGTGCACCGAGGCAGAAGATGTGCCGTCTCTCCGATTGCTGACACTGTTTCCCATATGCCTCTCGCGCCTCTCTCGCTTCACGGATCGATCGTCTCACTGGAGCCTCTCGCTGTGTCGCACGTGCCGGCGCTCGCGCGCATCGGCCTCGAGCCCGAGCTCTGGAGGCTGCAGCCGCGGGCGATCGAGTCGCTCGCCGACATGCGGAGCTACGTCGCGCTGGCGCTCGAGGAGCAGGCGCGTGGGGCGAGCCTGCCGTTCGCCATCATTGGGCGCGCGGATCGGGCGGTGATCGGGAGTACGCGCTTCATGGATATCGCGCTGCCGCATCGGCGGCTGGAAATTGGCACGACCTGGCTTACTCCATCGGCGCAGCGTACGGGCGCGAATGTGGAGGCCAAGCTCCTCCTGCTCGCGCACGCCTTCGACAGCCTGGGAATGCAGAAAGTGGTTTTCAAGACCGAGACGCTCAACACGCAATCGCGTACCGCGATTCTGGCTTTGGGCGCGGTGGAGGAGGGGATCTTCCGCAAGCACCTGATCGCCGACAGCGGACGCGCGCGAGACATGGTTTACTTCTCGATCCTCGACAGCGAGTGGCCCGCGGTCAAATCGCGCCTGGAAGAACGACTCGCGAGACACGCGACGCTATAGTTCGGCGGCGACCCGGTGATCACGCGGATGTGCAGCGCCCGGTGCCGAGGGTGCTCGACACCGGGCATCGCATCTTCCGTCACCCGTGATCAGTCAGGCTGCAGCCGCCGCTGCCAACTCGTTTTCCTCCGCCGTTGTCGGATCGATCATCACTGCGATCTCGAGCACGCGGTCGGCCGGAAATCCGCCGAGTCGTGCGTGCTCGCGGATGAGCTCCGCGCTCGGTGCGATGTAGACGCACGTGATCTTGTCTTCGGTCACATAGCTCATCACCCACTGGATGGCGGGGCCGAGCTGTTTGAGAACGGCGCACGACCTCTGTGCGATCGCCTTCAGGTCTGTCGGGGACAGAGCTCCCGCGTTCGGAATTTCACGCTCGATGAGGAACTTCGGCATTGCTGCTCTCCGGAGATATGTGGTGGGCTTCAGTGTGCGGCCATGGTGGCGACGTCCGTCGTGTTGTTGCAGTTCACCTGTGGGTTCCAGCTGGCGTACAGGCCACTTGGGTTGGTCTTCCACGCCCACACGTGCAGCCCCCACAGCTGGAACGTGTCGTTCTGCGAGAACTCCTGGCCGAAGAGCACCGGCGGCGCATCGCTGCGCGCGTGTGCCGTGTACGGGATGATGTACTCCACTGCTACCAGTTGCTCGGAGCCGTCGGCCTGCGGCTCGTACAGCAGCAGCTCCGGCTTGTCGAC
>JAQBQC010000354.1 GCA_028287205.1 Gemmatimonadota bacterium | reverse complement strand
CTCCTTCTTTCCGCGCGACACGATCTTGGGTGTGCGCATGAGGCGGGCGAACTGCGTCTGGCTGTTCATGGTGGCGGTATCGCCGGTGGCGATGACGTCGGTGCGCGTGATCACCACTTTCTTCGACGCGTAAACGAGGCTGTCGCCATCCATCACCACGAGATCGGCGACGACGACCGTCGGCTCGGACTGTTTGCCCGTCGAGTCCTTCTCAATGACGTTGATCGTCGGGCGGCCCGGCGCGATCATGCGCGCGATGGGACGAATCTTGGGAGCAGCGCGATAGTATTCCACGCGCGGACCGTCGAGCGTCGTGCCGCTCGGCAGCAGGGTGTGCACGTTCCCCTCGGAGAGCAGATGCTCGTCCGTCAGAAAGTACGTGGCGACGTCCGAGTCCATCGTGAGCCGCGGCTCCACGTAGTGCACGTGGCCGATCAGGTGCCACATGTGGAGGTCGCCGAACCACTCGGCGCTGTCCGCGATCAGCGTGATCTGCTGCGCAGGACAGTGACCCGTCACTCCGCCGCCGACGAAGTTGTTGTACTCACCGCTCGCCAGCTTCACCGACGTGAAGTGCGTTGAGTCGGAGTTCGGCGTGACGAGCAGATCGCACTGGCCCGAGGGCGCGGCGCCGGGCAGCGTGGCGGGCTGCTGCGCGGCGAGCGGCGTGGCGAGCGCGCACGCGCCGAGCAGCGCGATGAGCGAGAAGAGCGAGCGCGCGCTCATTGCGGATGCTGCTGCCCCGGCAGCGGAAGCGGGCCCTGGCCGCTGATCACGCGCTTCACCTGGACGTTGATGAGATTCGGATCGGAGATGAAGCCGATGCCGCGGAGCTCGCGTGTGGGCTCGGTCATGACGAACGCGCTGTCGCTCGAGATCTCGTTCGTGCCCTGATTGTAGTGGAGCTGCTCCGTCGTCAGCCGCTTGCCATCGGTCGTGACGACGAGAACGTTCTTGCGCGCATCCATCGTCGACCGCGCGGTGATGTACGTGCCTTCCTTTGACGTGAGCACCGCGCTCGGCGCGCCCTGGGCCGTGAAGAAGGTCGTCTTCTCGTTGCGTACCTCGATGCGCGAGCTGCCGTCGAAGAAGTAGCCCGTGTCGGCCTGCAGCTGCGCGCGCAGCAGCCCCTTGTCCGTGATGAAGGTGCTGATGCCGAACATCACCTGGTCGGCCGAGTCCGCGAGCGGATTGCGCGCCGCGATCGGCGGCTTCGTGCCTTCCTGGCACGCGCCGAGCGCCGCGAGGGCGAGCACGGAAACGAAAACGGCCAGGCGCTTCACAGGATTCCCGCGCGCATCAGGTCGTGCAAATGGATCATCCCCACGAGCCGCTCCCGCTCGTCGATCACGGGAAGCGCCATGATCCCGTGCTGCTCCATCCGATAGGCGCCCGCGCTCGCGAGCTCGTCATCGTGCACGGTTTTGGGAGAGCCATTCATCACCTGCGCTACGGGCACCGAGAGAAAGTCATCGCCGCGCTCCATCAGCCGCGTGAGATCTCCCGCGGTGATGACGCCGAGCACGCGCTTCACCTCATCGACGATCGCCACGGTTCCGCGTCGCTTGGCGAGCAGCACCACTGCCTCGCGCATCTCGGCCGTGAGCGGCAGCGTCGGCACGTCCTCCGCCACCATCAGGTCTCGCACGCGCGTGACGAGCTTGCGCCCAAGCGAGCCGCCGGGGTGCAGGCGGGCGAAATCCTCGCGACGAAAGCCCTTGGCCGAGAGGAGCGCCACCGCGAGTGCGTCGCCGAGCGCGAGAGCGGTGGTGGTGCTCGTCGTGGGCGCGTCGGTGGTCGGACATGCCTCATCGACCACGCTCGCGTCGAGGAGCACATCCGCCTGGCGGGCGAGAAACGAATCGACGGCGCCGGTCAACACGATCACTGGTACCCCGAACCGCTTGAGCTGCTCCACGAGGGGCGTGAGCTCGTCGGTCTCGCCGCTCTTGGAAATGAAGATCGCGACATCGGAGGGGCCCACGAGTCCGAGATCGCCGTGCATCGCTTCCGTCGGATGCAGGAACGTTGCGGGCGTGCCCGTGGAGCGGAACGTCGCCGCGATCTTCTGACCGATGAGTCCGGACTTCCCCACCCCGCTGACGATCACCTGCCCATCGGCCGCGGCCAGCATGTTCACGGCGCTCGCGAAGCTCTCGTCGATACGCGCGGCGAGCGCAGCGAGCGCGTCACGCTCCATTCGGATCACCGTGCGTCCACGCTCGATGAGCTCCGCCGAATTCATCGAAGCACCTCGAGCTTGGTGTCGATGCGCTCGACGAGGTAGTCCGACACGACGCGCTCCCAGTCGCCGCGCGCCTTGAGCAGCATCTCGGCGAACTCGCGCACCGCACCGAAGCCGCCGGTGCGCGTGAGCTGCACGGTGCACAGCGCGCGAATCTCCTCCACGGCATTCGCGACTGCGACTGGAAGACCCACTGCGCGCAGGACGGGATGATCCGGAAAGTCGTCGCCGACGAACGCGGTGTCCGCGAGCGAGATGTCGAAGCGCTCGAGCATGCGATGCAGCGCCGGAAGCTTGCGCGCCTGCCCATCCTGAATGAGATCGTCGACCTCGAGCTCGGCCGCGCGCAGCCGCACGCTCTCCGACACGCGGCCGGTGATGATCACGACCTTTATTCCCGATGCGCGCAAAAAGCGGATGCCAAGCCCGTCCTGGATGTCGTAGCGCTTGAACTCCTGCGCCATGCCGCCGACGTCGCCGAGATAGATCCCGCCGTCGGTGAGGACTCCGTCCACATCGAGCCCGACGAGCTTGATGCGCTTGGCGAGCGCGCTGGCGATCACGTGCGACACAGTCGCCAGAGCTCGATCGCACGATCGATCACGCCACCCACTTCGGTGAGCGGCAGCATGTTGGGGCCATCGCTCGGCGCGTGCTCGGGATCGGGGTGCGTCTCGAGAAAGAGTCCATCGGCGCCCGCGGCGACGGCGGCGTAGGTGAGCGGCGGGATGAACTCGCGCGCCCCGCCGCTGCTGCCTCCTTCGCCACGCCCGGGCTGCTGCACGCTGTGAGTGCCGTCGAAGATCACGGGCGCGTTGCACGCGGCGCGCATGCGAACGAACGAGCGCATGTCGACCACGAGATCGCCGTAGCCGAAGAAGGTGCCGCGCTCCGTGACCGCGAGCTCGGTGGTCGTGCCGGTGCGCACCTTGTCGACGGCGCCGCGCATTCCCTCCGGCTGCATCCACTGCCCTTTCTTCACGTTCACCGGCTTGCCCGTTGCGCCAGCGGCCAGGAGCAGGTCCGTCTGCCGACAGAGGAACGCGGGGATCTGCAGCACGTCCGCGACCTGCGCCGCGGCGGCGCATTGTTCCGGAAGATGCACGTCGGTGAGCACCGGAAGTCCGGTGCGCTCGCGCACGCGCGCGAGGGCCGCGAGCCCTTCATCGATGCCGGGTCCGCGCGCAGCGCCACGATTGGAGCGATTGGCCTTGTCGAAGCTCGCCTTGAAGATGATCCCTCCGGGTACTCGCT
>JAQBQC010000353.1 GCA_028287205.1 Gemmatimonadota bacterium | reverse complement strand
ACCTCGAGCCGTCGCCGTACGTGAGCTCGATGAGCGACATCGATGGACATCAGGCGAACGTTCCCGGCCGCCGGCAGCCGCTCGGCACCTTCACGCTCTTCGGCTTCAGCGCGAAGTTCGATCCGGTTGCCTCGATGCTTGTGCAGAATCATCGCTCGGTCATCCCCGATTTCTATGGAGTGACCACCAGCTTCATGCGGAGGACGCTCAAGCCCGGCGTGACGATCCTCGCGGAGGAGCCGGGCGCACCATGGGTGAAGTACATCCATGGCGACTACGGCAAGGGAAGCTGGACGTTCCTCGGCGGGCACGATCCCGAGGATCCGCAGCACGCGATCGGGAATCCGCCCACGGATCTCTCGCTGCATCCGAACTCGACCGGCTATCGGCTGATCCTGAACAACGTTCTCTTTCCGGCGGCGAAGAAGAAGCCGCTCAAGACGTGAGCACGCCACTCACCGCTCGGGAGCCGTCGCAGCACTACGGCACAGGGAATGGCGGTGACGAGTCGCGCCTCGCGCCATCGGCGGCGGCAGCGATGCGCACGGCGATCCGGCTCGCCGGCGGCCGCGAGGTGTGCTTCGTCGCGACGGTCGACGACGAGGGGATCGTGCGCACGGCGCGCGTGGTGGCGCGCGGCGACGTGCAGAGTGTGCTCGCGCTCCCGGCTGTGGCGGAGCGCGGCGAGATGTTGTTGCACAATCATCCGTCGGGACTGCTCGAGCCATCCGATGCCGATCTCGTGGTGGCGACGCGACTGCACGATGGGGGCATCGGCTTCGGAATCATCGACAACGATGCGACGGATCTGTACGTCGTCGTCGAGGTGCCGAAGGCGCGCGTCACCGTCCCGATCGTCGCGGGCGATGTTGCCGATGCGCTCGGGCCCGAGGGACTGATCGCGGCGAAGCTCGCGCGCTACGAGGATCGCCCCGCGCAGCGCGAGATGGCGAGCGCGATCGCGACGCTCTACAACGAGGGCGGCATCGGGCTCCTCGAGGCCGGCACAGGGGTGGGGAAGTCGCTCGGCTACCTGCTTCCCGCGCTGCGCTGGGCCGCGGCGAACGGTGAGCGCACGGTGGTGTCGACGAATACGATCAATCTCCAGGAGCAGCTCGTCGGCAAGGATCTCCCCTTTCTGCGCGATGCGCTCACGGACCAGCCGGTGCGCTTCGCGCTGCTCAAGGGATGGCGCAACTATCTCTGCCTCTATCGCCTCGAGCAGGCGACGAGCGCGGGCCCGGGACTGTTCGCGGACGGCGCGGCCAACGAGCTCGAGGAGATTCGCGCGTGGTCCGAGCGCACCGAGGACGGCTCGCTCGCCGATCTCGCGGTGCCGCCCAGGGCGGAGCTGTGGGACGAGGTGGCGGCGGAGTCGGATCTCTGCCTTCGGCTCAAGTGCGCGTTCTTCGACAAGTGCTTCCTCTTCGCGGCGCGGCGAGTGGCGGCGCAGGCGGACGTGATCGTCGTCAACCATCATCTGCTGCTCAGCGATCTCGCGGTGCGTCGCGCGCAGCAGAACTGGGCCGACGCCGCCGTGCTTCCCGCGTATCAACGGCTCATCGTGGACGAGGGGCATCACCTCGAGGATGCCGCGTCGTCGCATCTCGGCACCACGGTGACGAATCGCGGGTTGCAGCGCCTGTTCGCGCGGCTCGAGCGGCGCGGCAAGGGACTCCTGTCCGCGCTCGCGCACAAGCTCGAGTCGCAGAAGGATCTGATGAGCACCGCGAGCCTCGATCTGCTGCAGGCGAATCTCGCTCCGGCGGTGCACGCCGCGCGCGACCGCGCGTCGCTCGTCTTCGACTTCCTCGATCGCTATTTGCAGTCATCGAACGAGCCGGTCGCGCGCCTCACGTCGGCGTTCGCATCGCATCCGATCTGGAAGGAGGGGCTCGGCGAATCGCTCGGCGCGCTGCTGCGCGAGCTTGCGCTGCTGCAGGACGGGCTGCGCCTCGTGCGCGAGCGCATGGAGGCGAACGGGCCTCCGCGCGAGGGCGTCGCGTCGCTGCTCTCGGAGATTCGCGGCGTGGCGCGCAGGCTCGAGAGCGCGGGCGACGCGCTGCAGCGCGCGCTCGTCCCTGCGCCGGGCGATGAGGCGTCGCTCGTGCGATGGCTCGAGGTACGCGGACGCGATCGTAACGTCGCCGCAACCGCGGTGCCACTCGACATCGCGCCGATTCTGCGCGAGGATCTCTTCAAGCGTGTCACCACCGCCGTCGTCACGAGCGCGACACTCGCGAGCGGCGATCGCTTCGCGTTCGTGCGCGCGCAGCTCGGCCTCGACGATGTGTCACTCGAGGCCACGAGCGCCGTCTTCCCGTCGCCATTCGACTATCCGAAGCAGGCGATGCTCGCGGTGCCCACGGATTTTCCGGCGCCGAACATCGACCCCGCCGGACATCTGCGCGCAGTGATCGGCGCCACCACCGCTCTCGCCACGGCCTCCGACGGCGGTCTCTTCGTGCTCTTCACCAGCCATCGCGATGTGCGCGAGGTTGCGCGCGAGCTGCGTGCGCGGGGACTAAACGAGAGCTGGCCGTTGATCGTGCATGGCGAAGAGCCGCGCGATGTGCTTCTGCGCCGCTTCCGCGAATCGGGGCGCGCGATCCTGCTCGGAACCGCATCTTTCTGGGAGGGCGTGGACGTCGCGGGAGAGGCGCTGCGAGGACTCGTGATCGCGAAGCTTCCATTCCGCGTACCGACAGAGCCGCTCACCGCCGCACGCAGCGAAGCGATCGAGGCGCGCGGAGGCGACTCCTTCAAGGAGCTGATGCTTCCGCATGCCACGCTTCGGCTGAAGCAGGGTTTCGGCCGCCTGATCCGCACCGGAACCGACAGGGGTGCGGTGGTGTTATGCGATCCGCGGGCGTGCACCAAGGCGTACGGCCGCGGCATCCTCGGCGCGCTTCCGCCAGCGCGGCGAGTGGTGGCGCCGTGGAACGTTGTGTTACGCGAGCTGCAGGATTTCTACAGCCATCCGGAGAACGTGTGAATCGTCCAGGAAAGATCGTCTGCGTCGGTCGCAACTACCTCGAGCACGCCAGGGAGCTCGGAAACGAAGTACCGAAGGAGCCGCTGCTCTTTCTCAAGCCACCATCGAGCGTGATCGGGATGAACGACGCGATCGTGCTCCCCGTGCAATCGAAGCAGGTGGAGTACGAGGGCGAGATCGGCATTCGCATCGCGAAGAAGATCTTTCACGCGAACGAGGCGGAGGCGCGCGCCGCCATCGGCGGCGTCGTCGCGGTGAACGATGTGACTGCGCGCGATCTGCAGAAGACGGACGGTCAATGGACGCGTGCGAAGGGCTTCGATACCTTTTGCCCGATCGGCTCCGATGCCACGCCACCGGACGATCTCGACAGCCTCACCGTCGTGACGCG
>JAQBQC010000299.1 GCA_028287205.1 Gemmatimonadota bacterium | reverse complement strand
AGACCGTCTCGCCGTGGAAGTCCTGCACGAACCAGCCGAGTGCGTAGCTGAAGAAGTGCGGCTGCGCGAGCGTGAGCGCGGGGTACTGCGACATGGGCGCCCGAATTTGCGGGGCCACGATCTCCCTGAAGGTCGCGGGCTGGATGAGGCGTCGATTTCCGATGCGACCGCTGTCGAGCATGAATCGCATCCATTTCGACATGTCGGAGACGCTCGACCACACCGATCCGGCAGGCGCGATCGCGTCGGTGGTGCGCAGCGGGATCCCGCGCACCGTGTCGCGCACGCTTCCGTGCGGCTTGGCGACGTTCGGCTTGCCGGCGATGCCGGAGACGAGCGGGATGGACTCCGTCATGCCGAGCGGCGCGAAGATGCGCGTCTGGATGAACGTCTCCCACGGCATTCCGGACAGCTGGGCGACGAGCGCGCCGGCGATGCCGTACATGTTGTTCTGGTACTCCCAGGTGGAGCGGAACGACGAGATGGGCCGCACGTAGCGCAGCCGCCGCATCATCTCGTGCGGCGTGTACTGATTCTCAGGAAACGCCCACAGCAGATCGGTGCTCGGAAGTCCGGTGCGGTGCGTGAGAAGATCGCGAACCGTGAGCTCGCGCGTCGCGTACGCATCGTAGAGCTGAAGATCGGGGAAATAGTCGATCACGCGATCGTCCCATTTCAGCTTCCCCTCGTCGACGAGCATCGCGAGCGCGGCCACCGTCATTGCCTTGGTCGTGGATCCGATGGCGAAGCGCGTATGCTCGGTGGCCGGCGCAGGCTTCCCGAGCTCGAGCACACCGTATCCCTTTGCGAACACGAGCGAATCGCCCTGCACGACCGCGACGGCGAGTCCCGGCACCTTCCAATCGCGAGCGGCGTGCGCCACGTATTTGTCGAAGGCGGCGAGATCCGGCGCTTGCTGCGCCGAAGCGTTCGCCTGAAGTACGGCGCAGGCAATGACAGCCATCGCGCCGAGTCGCATGCGCTTACGTGTGTGGGTGATGGACACTGGAAAGTCGTTCGACATTTTCATTGCGTGACGCGGTTGATGGGTGCGGGCCGAGGAGCGGGAGCGATCGGGTGCGCCTGCAGCAGCTTGAGAGCTTCGGCGACCGCGCGCTCGATCTGCGCGTCTCGTCCGTGCATCACATCCGCCGCCGTGTTCTCTACCTCGATATCCGGTGCAACGCCCTCGTTCTCGACCGCCCATTTGCCATTGAGATCGTAGAATGCGAGGTCGGGCGCGGTGATCCCGCCGTTGTCGATGGCCGCGGGCACGCCGAGGGTCCCTACCAGCCCGCCCCATGTACGCGTGCCGACGAGCGGACCGAGCTTGGCGAGACGAAAGTAATACGGAAGCGCGTCGCCGCCCGAACCGGCGGACTCGTTGATGAGCATCACCTTTGGCCCGAAAATCCCCGCCATCGGCATCGTGATACTCTTCCCCGCACGCTCCGCGAAGTATCCGGCGAGCGGCCGATTCAGCTGCCCTACTATATAGTCTGCTACCTCGCCGCCCTGGTTGTATCGCTCGTCGATGATCACGCCCTGCTTGTCCTGCTGCGCGTAGAAATACCGGTTGAACGCCGTGTAGCCGCCGCCGGCGGTATTCGGCAGCCACACGTAGGCGAGCCGCCCTCCGGAGAGCTTGTCCACGAGCCGGCGATTGTCGTCGATCCATGCCTGCGTGCGCAGGGCCTCGTCGTCTGCCACAGGCTTGACGGTCACGATCCACGAACCTTGAACGGTTGGAGCGCTGTTCACGCGGATCGTGGTGAGCTTGCCAGCAGTTCCCTGAAAGAAGCTGTACAGATTCGCCGGCGGCGAGAGCGATCGACCGTTGACGTCGAGGATATAATCGCCCTCGGCGACCTTCAGTCCCGGGGCGCTGAGCGGTGCCTGCAGATGCGGATTCCAGTTGCCGGCCGTATAGAGGCGCTTGATGCGATAGCGGCCGTTATCCACCGAGTAGTCAGCGCCGAGCAGCCCGACCGATGTGTGCGTCGTGTCGGGAACGTCGCCCTCCCCCTCCAGATAGGAATGGCCGACCGTGAGCTCGCCGCCGACCGTCGCGATCAGATACGCGAGGTCCGCGCGATGCTGCACGGATCGCACGAGCGGGCTGTACTTGTCGTAGATCGACTGCCAATCGTTCCCGTGCATTTTGGCATCGTAGAAAAATTCGCGCTGCGTGCGCCACGTTTCGCGAAAGATCTCCGCCCACTCCGCTCTCGGATCGACGAGGGTCTCCATCGCGTCGACATTCAGCGCGCCGTCGCCCTCCTTCGGTGGCTCATCCGTGCCGACGATGTTCCAGTGGTTGTCGGGCGTACCGAAGAGAAGCTTCTTCGTGTCTGCCGATACCATGTAGGTCGCGATGCCACTGACGAACGTCCGCGACTTGCGATCATCGATACGGTACTGCCACAGGCGCAGTGATTGATCTCCCTGCTCTGACGGGAGTGGCGCTTCCGTGAAGAAGAAGGTTCCCGCGCTTCCAGCCTTGAGATCCCCGTAGTCGCCGGCGGGTATGCGGAGCGCGACGATGCGCTGCTGAATGCCATCGATGTCCACGCTCGTGGTGCTCGCGGTGTCGAGCCGCAGAACCGGCGCGCGATGCGCCTTCGACGCGATGCTCGGCGGAGCCTTCTCCGATGTGGAATCGTGCGCGTCGAGCGTTCGTCCCGGCTCGTCCACGAGGCTCGGCAGCAGTGGAGAGGGCTCCTTTGCGCTGAGCACCGCGAGATACACGCTTCGTCTCACGAGCCGTTCCTGGGAGCTCATGACCAGCCACCCCGACTACAGCCCGTAGTTCGTGCTCGCGAGGAAGTAGAGATACTTGCCACCAGCATCGAAGGCCGGAGTGATGACGTCCGCCATTCCATCGGTGAGCTGATACGCCTTTCCTGCGACACGCGAGTACAGGAAAATCGCGCGCATGTGGCTCGGAAGCGACTTCGAATAGGCGACCCAGCGCGAGTCCGGCGACCACGCGGCGTCGAACCCGCGCCCCGGATCGTCGAAG
>JAQBQC010000279.1 GCA_028287205.1 Gemmatimonadota bacterium | reverse complement strand
TGTCCAGTGCGGTGGTGGCCTCGCGACGCGCGGACTGCGCGGCGCGAAGCTCCTCGCCCTGCGCCTTCGTCTTGGCGATGAGCTCTCCCGGCGCGACTCCCATCGAGAGCGCGAGGGCCGAGAGGATCTCGTGATCGGCGCGGGCGGTGCGTACGGCGCGAAGTCCGCACACGAATTCCACGCGCGTCGTCTTGCGCACGCGCTCCGTGCGCCGCAGGAGCACCGATCCGATCTCCGCGGTGGAGCGGACGTGCGTTCCGCCGCACGCGCTTCGATCGAGCGCATCGATGGTGACGACGCGCAGCTCGCCCTCGCGCGGCGGCGGCTTGCGGAGCCCGGTGACAGTTGCGGCGTCCTCGAACGAAACGCTCACCGCCCGAGGCTCGACGATCGCCGTGTTGGCCAGCCGCTCGGCGGCGAGCAGCGTCTTCTGCGACAGCGACTCCGTGTCGAGATCGAGCGTCGATGACTCGGCGCCGAAGTGGACGCTCACCGTTTCGAGCTTGAACGTGTCGGCGAAGATGGCAGAGAGGAGGTGCTGCCCCGTGTGCTGCTGCATGTGGTCGAAGCGTCGCGTCCAGTCGATGTCGCCGCGTACCGAGTCGACATCGGGCGCGGGCGACGCGAGCACGTGGGCGATGCGCTCGCCGTCGTCGACGACGTCGGTAACGGCGATGCCGCCGAGGGTGCCCGTGTCGAAGGGCTGGCCGCCCGAGGTTGGATAGAAGGCCGTGCGGTCGAGATAGATCGTGCGGCCATTGTTCGCGCGGTCCACGATGCGCGCGTCGAAGGAGCGCAGGTACGCGTCGGTGTAATAGAGTCGCTCGGTCATGAACGCATCATACAAAGGAAACGCGCCACGCACGACCGGTGCGCGGTGGCGCACGAGGGAGCGCGCGGGCATGTTAGCGGCTCGCCCCGCCCGATTTTCCCTGGCTGATGGACAATGTCTCGTCCTCGATTGTTTCGCATCGCTCTGCCGTTCTTTACCGCGCTCGTCGCATGTCATCGCTCGGCTGTCGTCGCCCCGGCCCGCGCACCGCTCACGCTCGCGCCCGCGGAATCGATGTTTCAGGCGCTGCACCAGGTGAAGGACCGGATGGGCGTGACGATCGCACGCGGTGCGACCGCGGACACCGATGGCACGTCGCTGGCGGAGCTGCGGCGGCGGTACCGGAGCATCCGCACACCGCTCGCAAGCGCGCTCGCGTCGATCGACTCCGGCGCGCTCGCGGCCGAGGATCAGCACGCGGTGGGAGCGATGCGCTCCGCACTGGCCGGCGGGCTGCGCTCCGACGCGGATGCGACGGAGGCCGGCGAGGCGAGCACGGAACCGGTGTGCGACTACGATCCCGCGGCGATCACGCGTGGCGACTCGGCGTACGAGCGACTCCGGGCACGCATGTACGCGTGCTACACGCGCGCGGTGCAGCACGTCCAGTTCGAGGGGAAGACGCTCGACCGATTGACGGCCATCGGGATGCTGGCCTCGATGGACGATCGCGAGCAGCGACATCGTCTCTTCCTCGCGATCGACACGATCTGGCGCAGCATGAACGGCGACGATGGAGCACGCAGCCCGTACCGGCAATTCGTGAGGCTGAGCGCCGCGCGGTGGCGGGCCGATGGCTCACCCGTGGACGAAGAGGCGCGCGTGCTTCGCATCAAACCCGCGCTGATCGAGAAGTGGCTCGTGCAGGTGCTCGATGCGTGGCGCGCGAGCACGCCGAGTGCGATGATCGAGCCGTGGGACTGGCACTACCAGGCCGGTGCGGCGAGCCGCGCGTTGAGCGACCGGGTTCCGCTCGACGATCTGGGCGTGCTCAACGCGCGCTACTTCCGCGACCTCGGCGCCGACGTCGCTGCGCTGCACGTGCACTACGACCTCACGCCGAGGGCAGGGAAGACGCCGGTTGCGTTCACGGACTTCGGCGGTCGGCCGCACCTCGTACAAGGCGCGTGGCAGCCCGGCGAACCGTGGGTGTTCGCGACGTATCGCGTGGGCGGACTCGACAACCTCAACGAGCTGCTGCACGAGACAGGACATGCGGTGCACATCTCGGCAATTCATCAGCGTCCGGCATTTCTGGATTGGCCCGACAACGATGCGCTCACCGAGGGACTTGGCGATGTTGCCGCGCTCGAGGTGTACGAGCCGCGTTGGCAGATGCACTATCTGGGCGATTCGGTGCCGACGTCGCTCGGATTGCGCGGACGCTACGGAGGGATCGTTCTCGACATTGCGTGGTCGCTGTTCGAGGTGCGCATGCATCGCGATCCCAATGCGGATCCGAACCAGGTGTGGGGTGACATCACGAGCCGGTACCTGCACATCACGCCGCACCCGGAGCTGAGCTGGTGGGCGATGCGCGGGCAGCTCATCGATGAGCCGGGATACATGGCGAACTACGCGATCGGATCGATCATCATCGCGGACATTCGCGCGCGCGTGCGCGAGCTGCACGGCGATTTCACCACGGGCAATCCGACGTGGTACGATTTCATGACGGACCACATCTATCGCTTCGGACTCTCGCGCTCGTCGGCGGATGTGATCACGGAATTTCTGGGGCGCCCGATCGGTGCCGACGCGATACTCGCGGACATGCGGCGCATGAAGGCGGTGCGCTAGCTGCGACTACCGGGCACGTTGGTCGGGGGGAGAACGGGTATGAGCTTCAGACCATCAGTCTGTCAGGTCCTGTCGCGCGGGCGGGCGCTAACAATATGAAAAACGAATTGAACGGATTAAACGGATTAAACGGACAGAAACGGCAAAATGCGATTTTGCACGTTTCCGTCAGTGTCCGTTCAATCCGTTTGTGTCCGTATCCAAATTGTTAGTGCTTGTGTTCTGCGGTCGCGGACTACGTTAACAACTGCCGCACAGGCGGGCACTAACAGTGAGATACGGACACAAACGGATAGAACGGACAAAAACGGACGAAACTTTGGGAGCGACGAGCCTCTGATCCACGACGCCAGCGCTTGAGAAGCTGCTCGCGTCGATCGCGGGTGCAGTCGACCGGCGAATAGCCTTCAGTCGCCGACCATCGCGGAACAACCTCGCCGAAATGGTTAGCTCTTCTGCTTGCTGAACCTGTCCAGCGCCGCGCGCTCCGCCGGGGTGAGGCTGTCGATGCCTTTCAGGCTGATCTTGTCGAGCAGGCGGTCGACTTCCTGACGGTTGATCTCGTGCAGCTCGCCGCGCGGGATCGTGGACCAGCGTCGCATGTCGTCGCCGCGCGGCGCGGGCGGCTGCCGCACCTGCGAGCGCACCGGTGCCGACTTGGCCGGACGCGCGCGCGTGCGGGTGTGCTCGATCACGTAGAGGAATACGGCCGCACCGAGGAAGCCGCCGAGATGTGCGAAGTGTGCGGTGCCGGCACTGCCGAGGCCACCCGCGCCGAAGAGCGACACGATCGTCATGATCACGACGAGCCAGCGCGCCTCGACCGGCAGCACGCCGTAAATGTAGATCTTGTCGCGCGGCCAGTATCGCGCGTACGCGAGCTCCACACCGAAGACCGCCCCGGACGCGCCGAGGATGGGCGTCATGGGGTTGAACGACGAGAGCAGCGCACCAGTCAGCCCGCTCACCAGATACAGCGCGATGAAGCGACCACTCCCCAATCGCGCCTCCACACGTGGGCCGAAGAAATACAGCACCAGCATGTTGAAGAAGATGTGCCCAATGCCGGCGTGCGCGAACATGTACGTGAGCGGCGTCCACGGCGCCACCAGCAGCCGGGACCTCGAGTATACGAGCAGCGATGTCAGCTCCGGATACGCCAGCTGAAGCAGATATACCGCGATGTTCGCGATGAGCAGTCGTTTGACCCAGGGTGTCATGAGCGTAGGCTAGAGGGCCGACGTTTGATTTTCCAGAGCGCTCGCGCGCTTATCTTGTGCCATGCCTGAAACCACCCCCGACAGAGGGGCATTGCGGGTGTTGCAGAGCGGCGCGATCGCCATCGTGCTGGCCGCCGCGACCTACAAGCTATTCGAGCTCGATCGGTATTTCGTTCCCAAGGAGCTCGCGCTCCACCTCACGGCGCTCGCGGCCATCATCGCGTGTCTGCAGGGAGCGCGCCGCCTCGAGCTCACACGCGTCGAAACGCTGTTCGGGCTCTATCTCGTTCTCGGAATCATCTCGGCCGCCCTCGCCCCGAACCACTGGGCAGCTGCGCGCGCGGTCGGGATCACGTTCTCCGGTCTCGTGATTCTCCGCGCCGCGCGCGCCACCTCGAACGCGGGCTCGCGCTGGCCTCTCCTGGCCGTGCTCGCCGCGGCGATCGTGCTCGCGTCCGTCACCTCGCTGCTCCAGGCGTACGGAGTGACGAGTGACTACTTCTCGCTCAATCGCTCGCCCGGGGGAACGTTCGGCAACCGGAACTTCGTGGCGCACCTCGCCGCGATCGGCGCGCCCACGCTGCTTCTGCTCCTCGCGCTCGCCCCGCGCGCGCGCGAGACGCTCGCCGCGAGCTTGGGCGTGGCAATCCTGGCCGCCGCGCTCGTGCTCTCGCGCAGTCGCGCCGCCATGCTCGCCATCATCGCCGGCGTGCTCGTTCTCGCGCTCGGCATGTGGATCGCGCAGCGGCGCTGGCGCGATCCGCGGATCGCACGCCGCTTTCCACTCGCCGCCGCCTTCGCCGCCGCCGGTGCCGCTGCCGCGATCCTCGTTCCGAATGCGCTCAACTGGAAGAGCGATTCGCCCTATCTCGACACGGTCACCGGCGTCGTCAATTACCGCGAGGGCAGTGGGCGCGGCCGCCTCGTCCAATACGGCACCTCGCTCAAGCTCACTGCCCAGCATCCGCTGCTCGGCGTGGGACCCGGCAACTGGGCGGTCGCCTATCCCAGGGTCGCGGCGAAAGGAGACCCGTCCATCGATCGCGACGACGGCATGACCTCGAACCCGTGGCCGAGCAGCGACTGGATCGCGATGCTCGCGGAGCGCGGGCTTCCGGCAACGCTCGCCTTCGCGCTCGCCCTGATCGGTCTCGCGGTGCTCTCGATTGGTGCGATGCGCAACGCGCTCGATCTCGATGAGTTTCTTCCGCCGCTCGCGCTCCTGGCGACGCTCGCGGCGACGCTCGTCGTCGGATCGTTCGACGCGTCGCTCCTCCTGGCGGCTCCGACGCTCTTCGTGTTCGCGTTGGTCGGCGCGCTCTCGCCGCCGGCCGCGACGCGCATGTCCATCCCGCTCTCGACCGCCACCGCACGCGGGCTCGCGACCGTGGGCGGCGCAATCGCGATCGCGCTGCTGCTGTCGCTCCGCTCGGTCTCACAGATCGTCTCGATGGGAATGTTCTCGTCGGCGACGACCGTTGCCGCGTACGATCACGCGGCCCTCGCCGATCCGGGCAGCTACCGCATCCAGATGCGCATCGCCGAGCTGGGCGCCGAGCGCGCGCGATGCGATCTCGTAAAGCGGCACGCGATGCGCGCACACGATCTCTTCCCCGCCGCGCCCGAGCCCGCGCACCTGCTCGCCGGTTGCGGCGTACGCTTCAAGCGCCGTTGAGCTCGAGCGCCGCGCGATCGAGCGCGAGTTGCTCCGGGATCCAGCAGTGCATGCCGACGGAGCGCAGGCCGGCGGCCTCGAACGCGTTTCGATAGAACGTCGGCGCACGCCTCAGGTAGCCGTGCAGGTCGCCCTCGATGTCATCCGCGCTCGTGAACAATCCGAGATAGGCGACGCCGCGCAGCCGTTGCGCCAGCGCGTGCATCCCCGAACGCACCGCCGGAGCGGCCACGTAGTGAAGCACGTCGTTGCAGATGACGATGTCGAAGCGGCCGCGAATACCCGGTGCGTTCAGGGAAGTGATGTCGCCCTGGCGGATGTTGCGGCGCGCGCCGTAGC
>JAQBQC010000462.1 GCA_028287205.1 Gemmatimonadota bacterium | reverse complement strand
CAGGCGCGCCACGTCCTCGCGGTCGGTGCTCGGCTTCACCGAGAGCGGTACGCGCTGCGGACCGACTTCGAGCACCTTCTGATTCCGGTCGGCGAGCATCAACTGCCGGAGGGAGACGACGTGAATCATCCGCTGCTCGCCGTCGAGCACGTAGATCGTGTACACCGTCTCCTTCGCGCCGCCAACGCTCACGATGTACTGCAGCGTCTTTTCCACGGTCCAATCGCTCGGTACGGTGACGGCTTCCGTCGTCATGATTCCGCCGGCGACCTCCGGCGGGTAGCGGAGCAGCAGCGCGAGCGCCTGACGCGTCGGCGCGTCGAGCGGCTTCGCCAGGCGGTCGCGCTCACTCGGCGAGAGCTCGCGGAAGAGATCCGCCTGCTGGTCGGCGGACATCGCCTCGAGCAAGGGGGCCGCGCTTGCCGCATCGATCTTCTGGAAGATCTCGGCCCGCCCCTCGAGCTCGGGCTCGTCGAACACCTGCACCACGAGATCGAAGGGGAGCGCCTTGATCAGCTGCGCCGCGGCATCCGGGTGGAGACGACTGAGCGCCTCCGCCACATCAACCGGCCGCATCGACGAGAGCATTTCCGCCAGCTCCGCCGGATCGCCGGAGAGGAGGTAGAGGAGCTCGGGGGAGTGCGCTTCGATCATCTCAGGCCTCGACGGCATTTGTGGTTGCGAGCCGGCCGCCGCGCCAAGCGGCCAGCATCCATATCGCCCCGCTCACGACGACTGCAGCGGGGATCACCAGTACGCCTTGCTGTATCGAGCTCTTGTCGGAAATCCAGCCAATGAGCGTGGGCGAAGGAACGTCGCCCAGAACGTGGATCGTGCAGATGCA
This sequence comes from Gemmatimonadota bacterium, assembly GCA_028287205.1. Taxonomy (GTDB): domain Bacteria; phylum Gemmatimonadota; class Gemmatimonadetes; order Gemmatimonadales; family Gemmatimonadaceae; genus FEN-1250. The sequence goes on along the minus strand of JAQBQC010000462.1, from coordinate 3,179 downwards.
GAGTGCCATCGCCGCGGCACGCATCCCCGGCGGCACCATCGCGATCAGCTTTGAATTGATCGGCGCGGTGCACGTAAATATGAGAAGCTCCGCCGCGAATAACGTAACCAGATACACAGTGGTATCGGCAGTCGTCAACGCAATCCATGCGAGGGGCGCCGCCAGGAAGGTGGTCACCCCCGAGAGCCAGAGGTATGCCTCGCGATTGCGACGGAGCATCCGGTCGCCGATCCAGCCACCCCCCAGCGCTCCCACGAGCCCCGTGATCACGAGCATCCCCGCCAGCTGATTGTTCGCCACGGCGCTGCTCACCCCGTGCGCGCGCTGCACGAACACCGGCATCCACGCGGCGATACCACCCACGGCAAAGGTGTACGCGGCGTAGCCCAGCACCGTGAGCCGATACTGCGGGTCCTCCGCGAGCCGCCGGTATACACGCAGCGCCCGCGGCGGCGCACCCGGGGGCATCGCGCTCCTGACTGGCGCACGCATGCGCAGCACGAGCCACGCGAGCAGCAGTCCCGGCGCTCCGGCAACAAAGAACGCCTCGCGCCACCCCCAGTGCGCGTCGACGAAGCCGCCTATCCCATATCCGAGCGCGGCACCAACGGGCGTCGCGGCGAAGAAGATCGCGAACGCGCGTCCTCGGGTCTTCTCCGGGAAGTAGTCCGCGAGAATGGCGGGCGCGATGGCCGAGTACGCGGCCTCGCCGATGCCGACGAGCGACCGCGCGCCGATGAGCTCCGGCATCGTGCGCGCCAGCCCTCCGAGCGCCGTTGCCAGACTCCAGAGTACGATGCCCGCCGCGACCCATCGCGTACGCTGCGGCCGATCGCCCACGGCGCCGAAGAACGGTGCGGCCATGAGGTACACCGCGAGAAACGCCGTCGAGCCCAGGCCGATCGCGGTGTCCGACGGGTGCAGCGACGAATGCTTGATGCTCTCCGACACCGCCGGGAATACGAAGCGGTCGATGTAGTTGAGCAGGTTGATCGAGGTGAGAATCGCGAGCGCGCCCCACGCGCCGCGCTGCTCCTCCTCCTGCGTGCCGACCGCCTCAGCCATCTCGTTCCCCGGAATGCGCACCACAATCTGGCGTGTCGCGGCGACAACGGAAAGCGAGCGCGTTGCTGGGCGAACACGCGCCCCATACACTTAGCGCACTTTTACTGACACGAGGCGGATGCACGTTCTGACGTTCACGCTGCTCACGCTCGCGGGCGCCCTGGTCGCTGGGCTCGTCGGCGCTCTCACCGGGCTCGGTGGCGGCGTCGTGCTCGTTCCACTCCTCACCCTCGGACTCGGCGTCGACATCCGCTACGCGATCGGCGCATCGCTCGTGTGCGTCATCGCGACATCGTCCGGGGCAGCAGCGGCGTTCGTACGCGAGGGATTCACCAACATCCGCGTGGGGATGTTTCTCGAGATTGCGACCACCGTCGGCGCGCTGCTGGGCACCGTGCTCGCCGTCTACGTCTCGTCATCGATGCTCGCCGTGATCTTCGGCATCGTGCTCCTGTTCTCCGCGGCGCAGTCGATGCGCCAGCGGGTCGAGCACATCGCCGCCACGGCCCCCGGCACCCTCGGCGCCAGGCTTCGCCTCTCGTCCACCTATCCGCTCGGCGGGAAGCTCGTGAGCTACGGCGTGGAGCGTGTGCCCGCCGGCTTTGCAATGATGTTCGTTGCCGGAATTCTTTCGGCCCTCCTCGGCATCGGCTCCGGCGTGGTGAAAGTGCTCGCGATGGATCGCGCGATGCATCTGCCCTACAAGGTCTCCACCACCACGAGCAACTTCATGATCGGTGTGACCGCGGCCGCGAGCGCCGGTGTCTATCTGCATCGAGGATACATCGACCCGGTGCTCGTCATGCCGGTAGTACTCGGCGTGCTCGCGGGCGCGACACTCGGCGCTCGCCTCCTCGCGCGAGTGCACGTGAAGCCGCTCCGCATGCTGTTCACCGCGATCATGATCGCGCTCGCGATCGAGATGCTCTACCAGGGGATCACGAAGCGCATATGATCGAGCCGCCGGCAGGAAATGCGCACGAGGACTTCGCTCTCGAGCAGCGACTCGGAACACTGTTGCGCGGTGGTGTCATTCTCTCGGCGACCGTGACGCTGATCGGCGGGATCATGTATCTCGCGGCGCACGGCTCCGCGATCGCGAGCTTTCACACGTTCACCGGAGAGCCAGCGGAGCTGCGCACGGTGAGCGGTGTGATCCGCGGCGTCGCGCGCGGCGACAGCGTGTCGATCATTCAGCTCGGCGTGCTCCTCCTCATCGCGACGCCCATCGCCCGCGTGTTCATCTCCGTGATCGGCTTCGCCCGCGAGCGCGACTGGATGTACGTCGCGTGCTCGCTGCTCGTGCTCGCGCTGCTCTGCTTCAGTCTCGTGCACGGCGGCTAGCACATCCCGCCACGGGCGCCTGCACTAGTGGCCGTACGCAGCTGTCAGCTGGACGTACACAGCGCGACCAGCGGAGGGCTCGTAGTACTTCCCGGCCGCGGCGTTGATCGCAACGGATGAGACGTAGCGCTTGTCGAAGACGTTCTGCAGGCCGATCGAAGGCGCCAGCCACGGACGACCGAAGAGTGCCGTCCCGCCCGCGCGAAGATTCATCACGAAGAATCCCGATGCCTTCGCCGAGTTCTGGTCGTCGACGAACTGCGAGGACTTGGCCTGCCCTTCGACCGTCGCGAACAGAGTGCGATAGTGATACGTCGCGCTCCCCTGCAGCTGATGTACGGGAATGCCCGGAATCGTGTTGCCCGCGTAGTTCGCATCGCCTACCGCGTAGTCGCGGAAGCGAAAGTGCGAGTACGTGTACGACGCCGCAAATGAAACGGAATTGACATCGGTGATCAGCTCTGCCTCGATTCCCTGGCGACGCGTACGTCCGGCATTGCGATAGTAGGTGCGCCCCTGGCCGCCCGGCACTTCGAACGCGATCAGCTCGTCGCGCACCTCGGTGTCGAAGCCCGCGACATCATACTGCACTCGGCTCAGCACGATCCCCTTGACCCCGAGCTCGTATGTGGTCGAGAGCTGCGGCTGCAGATCCGGATTGAAACCTCCCGCACCGTTTGCCCTGTTTCCGAGCTCCGTCGTCGTCGGCGTTTCGAAGGCGCGCGAGACGTTTGCGTACACCGAATGGAGAGGTGACACCTTCGCGACGA
>JAQBQC010000247.1 GCA_028287205.1 Gemmatimonadota bacterium | reverse complement strand
GATCTGGCCAATGCACGTCGGTTGCTGAACCTCGCCGTGCACGTGCTGCGCGCGGCCCTGGGCGAAGGCGCGATCGCATCTGCCGGCGATGGTCTCCTCCTGAATCCATCGCTCGTGAGCTGCGATCTGCACGAGCTGCGCGCAGCAATCGCGGCGAGTTCGCCCGATCGCGTCGTGCACCTGTATGCTGGCCCGCTCCTCGATGGATTTCATCTGGACGAGTCCAACGAGTTCTCCTACTGGCTCGACGAGCGTCGAAGTGAGCTGTCGCACGCGTACGTGGGCGCACTGCTCACCATTGCCGAGCGGCAGAAGAAGAACGGCGACGTGCATGGCAGAGTGGGTACGTGTCGCAAGCTGGTCGCCTTCGATCCGCATTCGGGCGTGTATGCGCAGACACTCATGCGCGCACTCGATGCCATAGGCGATCGCGCCGGTGCGATGCAACACGCGAGCGAGCATGCGCAGCGGTTGCGACTGGATCTCGACCTCGAGCCCGATGCGGGCGTGGTTGCGTTGGCAGCGCAGCTCAGCCGTGCACCGGTGAGCGCCGAGCCGGTGCTCACACCGCGAACCGGGATTCGCGCGTGCACCGTGGCCGTGCTGCCATTCGTCAGCCTCAGTGCGGACCCCGAGAACGAATACTTCGCCGATGGGATCACCGAGGATGTGATCGCGCATCTCTCCAAGATCCGCGCGCTGGAGGTGATCTCTCGTGCCTCCGTGATGCCGTTCAAGCACCGGCTCCAGAGCATGAAGCAGATCGGGGCGACACTCGGCGCGACGTCGCTGGTCGACGGAAGCATTCGCCGCGCCGGCGACCGCGTGCGCATCGTCGCGACGCTCATCGACGCCGAGACGGATCAGCACTTGTGGGCTGAGACGTATGATCGGGAGATGACGGACATCTTCTCGATCCAGACGGATGTCGCGCTGCACATTGCGGCTGCGCTCAAGGCGCGGCTCACGCGGGACGAGCACTCGCGCGTGACGAGGGAGCCGACGAAGGACCTGCAGGCGTATCAGCTCTTTCTGCAAGGCCGGCAGACGCTGTCGCGCTGGACGACAGAGTCGGTCGAGCTCGCGGCGGACTACTTCGAACGGTCCATTGCGCGCGACCCGACGTTTGCGCTCGCGTACGCGAACCTCTCGATGGCGCACATCGAGTTGGCGGAGAGTGGCGCGCGGGCGCCGGACCATGCGTATGCGCGCGCGGAGGAGACGGTAACGATGTCGCTGAAGCTCGATCCCGAGCTCGGCGCGGCACATTGCACGCTAGGGTATCTCAAAACCGTGCGCGAGTTCGACTGGGCGGGCGCAGAGCGTGAGTTCAAGCGGGCGCTGGAGCTGAGCCCGAGCAGTGCGGATGCGTTCGATCTGTATGGGCGGCTGTGCGGAGCACTCGGGCGATACGACGAAGCGATCGCAATGGCGTATCGCGCGCGCGAGCTGGACCCACTGGCTCATCGCATCGACGTGGCGACGACGCTCCTGCGCGCGGGTCGGTACGATGAGGCTGTCGTGCTCGCGAAGGATGCGATGGAGATCGATCCGGGCCACGATCGCGCGCTCGCCACACTGGGCTGGGCGTATCTGCTGAGTGGAAGAAAAGAGGAAGGGCTGGTCGAGCTGGAGCGATCGGTGGCAGCAGCTCCCGGGAACACGATGTGGCTCGGACAGTTGGGAGAGGCGTACGGCGTCGCCGGCAAGACGGCGAAGGCGCGAGCGGTGTTGAAGGAGATCGAGACTCGCGCGAAGAGCTCGTACGTGTCACCCTATCACTTCGCGTACGTCTACACGGGTCTGGGCGAGATCGATCGCGCGTTGGACTGGCTGGAGCGTGCGGTGAATGAGCGCGCGGGTCCGGCGTACGGGATCAAGGGCTCGTTTCTGTTTACATCGTTGCACGCGCATCCCAGATTTCGGGCGCTGCTGCGGAAGATGGGGTTGGAGTAGGGTGTGTACGAGCGATATCTCGTTCCGCGCCCGACCCAAACTTCTATTGCCAGAGCTCGCGGATCTCGGTCGGCAGGATGTGTTTGACGTCCTCTATTTCACCCGCCGTGACTCGGCTCCGCAGTACGGCGAAGACCGCCCGGGCGAGCTGCTCGGTGTCGACCGTGGGATCGTTCTTGAAGTATTGCGCGATGTAGGCCAGGAACTCTTCCTTGTGCCGCTCCTTGAGCGGGTTGACGGTCGGATCCCAGGCGTCGTAGTAGAATCCGCGTATCAACATGGGGAGCTGCGCGCCAAGGTGCGCCACCTCCTCTACGGTGAGGCGGTCACGCAGGGCGTGCAAGGTAGCGAACATTCCGTGGTAGGCGCGCTGCCGATCCTGCCAGCCCATGAGGTCCATCAGCTCATTCAGCCAGCTGTTGGACTTCTGTAGCGTGGTGTCGAAAACGTCCAGGCCGGTGGCAGGCATCCCATTCCTCCCGTCTACAGCTGCGTTTGCGCGGGAGGCCGGCTGGCACTCCGCGTCGGCCATCCAAATATGGAGTGGCACAAATTGGCCGTTGCCGGGGAAGTGGCACCGGGGCAGCGGGGATTCGAGAAGCCGGTCCTCGCGAGGGCGAGAAGCAGGCGTGCTCTGGAGCATGTGACTACACTACTTTGAGATTGCTGGCACGCTGCGCCCACGTTTGGTGGTGGGAACAGGCGTTCGGCGTTGCGCCGCAAGGAGAGTGGACGGGGACTCTGCCTGGCACGTACCGATTGGTGCTGCGTGCTTATTCCTCCCATTCGCTTTACGCTGCCGGCGATTCACTTCCCTCGAGTGCGCGAACGTCCAACACTTTTTTCATCGACCGATGAGCGCGATCAATCGAGTCGCTCGACTCGCGGGTCTGGCGGTCGTCGCGTGCGCGCTTGTGGCATTTGGCGTTCGCGAGGATTTTCATAATACACACGTCATCGCGGGCC